>DASVRY010000215.1:0-2647 GCA_036388395.1 Chthoniobacteraceae bacterium | reverse complement strand
CCAGGTGTGCCACACCAGACCAGCCAAACCGGCGGCACGCACTACGCGGATCACGTCCCACTTCAGCCGAGTCATGCCGATAAAGGCAACAATGCTCACCACGATGCCGAACCAATTCACCACCCCAGCGCGGGGAAAAAGCACGTGCAGGCCAAACCAGACCGCAAGGTTCAAGATCACGCCAACCACCGCAGCAGTGACCGCAGAGAGCGCAGCCGAAAGCCGCTCGTTTCCGCGCAATTGCTCGATGTGCGGCGCGCCGAGAAAGATCCAGAGGAAACAGGGCACAAAGGTGACCCACGTGGTGATCGCGGCGCCGATCGTCGCGGCAGCTAGCGGTGAAAGAGCGCCGGGCTGATTCCATCCACCCAGGAAGCCGACGAACTGCAGCACCATGATCAGCGGCCCTGGTGTCGTCTCGGCCAGCCCGAGGCCATCCATCATCTGCGGCGCGGAGAGCCAGCCGAAATTCTGCACCGCCTGCTGCGAGACGTAAGGCAGCACGGCATAAGCCCCGCCAAAGGTCACCATCGCTGCCTTGCTAAAGAACAGCCCCTCTTTGAACAGCGCATGCCCGCTCCCGAGCCATGCGCCGAGCGCGAGCACCGGCACCCACCAGAGAACCCCGCAGACCGCAATGAGGCGCACCGCGCGAGCCAGCGACGGCCGGGTGTGCTCTGCGACTGCGGTGTCGTCATCGAGCACCGACGCGGCCGATGACCCGCCGTGTCCCTTGATCACGAGAAATTTGTCGCGCCGCAGTTTGCCGCCGATGAAGCCGATCACCGCTGCCGTGATCATGATCAGCGGGAACGGCACAGCAAAGACGTAGATCGCAATGAACGCCGCTCCGGCAATGGCCCACATGATGTCATTTTTCAGCGCCTTCGAGCCGATCCGCAGCACCGCGGCTGCAACGATCGCGAGCACCGCCGGCTGCAATCCGGCGAAGATCGCCGCGACCCAAGGCACATTGCCGTAGACCACATAGACATAGCTGAGCACCCAGAGAATCAGCGCCGACGGCAGCACGAAAAGCGCACCCGCGACAATGCCGCCCCACGTCTTGTGCAGCAGCCAGCCGACGTAGGTCGCGAGCTGTTGCGCCTCCGGTCCCGGGAGGAGCATACAGTAATTCAGCGCGTGAAGGAAACGCGCCTCGCTGATCCAGCGCCGCTTTTCCACCAACTCGGTGTGCATGATCGCGATCTGGCCGGTCGGTCCGCCGAAGCTGATTAGCCCGAGCTTGAGCCAAAAACGAAAAGCCTCGGAAAAACTCGGATGCCGCACAGGCTGTGGGGCGGTCGGTTCGGTTTGCACGCAAGCATCTAGAGCAGCTCGGCAGTTGCAGTTCCACTGCGTATCCACAGGAAAGTGAACCGCGAAGAGGCGAAGGGCGCGAAGGATTCGGCTGGGAACCGCAGCGTACGCAGCGACCGCGGCGAGTGACACCTCCGCCCGTCCGCTGCGCCCGCTGCGGTGAAACCTTCCTCAGGAACCTTCGCGCTCTTCGCGTCTTCGCGGTTATTTCCGTTTCCGTGCTCTCCGCGCCCTCCGTGGTAAGAAATCTTCCGCGCCAGTTCAGGCTTTCGTTGGCGCGGGAATCCCGCCATTCATTCCGCGCCTGATGAATCGTCCTCAACGCATCGAGCTCCTGCTCTTCATCGCCTGCTTGTTCGCCTTCGCCTATTTCCACCAAGGCGGTGGTTGGAATCAAAACGCCCGCTTCGCCGAAGTTCGCGCGATGGCCGAAGAGGGCCGCTTCGCGATCGATAACTTCCTCATCTATCAAAACGACCCTGCCAACGGTGAGCTCGTGCGGGTGCCGATGCAAAATGCGGAATACGAGTCGCGCGGCAAGCGCTTCCGGCTCTCGTGGGTCGACATGGCGTGGAACCTCTACCCGGTAAACGAGCAGCCCGCGACGCCCGGCACCGAGAACGCGCCAATGGTTGAAGTCTGCTCGACCGGGGACATCGGATACGTGCCGCAGACCGGGCACTTCCATCCGAACAAGCCGCCCGGCACCTCGTTCCTCGCACTGCCCGCCTACTTCATCATTGTACAAGTGGAGAAGCTATTCGGCCTCAATCCCGACACCTGGTGGATGCTCACCCTAAATTCCTGGCTGATGACGGTCTGTAGCGTTGGCGTCGTCTCCGCGATCGGCTGCGTGATTTTCTTCCGGCTCGCGCGGGAGTTTTCCGGCGCCTTGGTGCCCGCGGTGCTCGCCACCATCGCGCTCGCCTTCGGGACGATGTTCCTTCCGTTCGGCACGATCTTTTTCGATCATAACCTCACCGCCGCCCTGCTGCTGTCGGCCTTCTACTTCATCCGGCGCGGCACCGAGGCAGAGGGGCAAACGCCGAACGCCCTACTCCCAACGGCCAACATCGAAGGTTCAGACGCCGCTCCTTCCGACTTCGATGTTCGACGTTCGACGTTGGACGTTGGACGTTCGCTGCTCTCTCGGCGTCTTCCCCTCTTCCTCGCAGGCCTTTGCGCCGGCCTGGCCGCCATCACCAACTACATCGCCGCCGTCGGCGTAGTCTTCCTCGGTCTCTATCTCCTGCTCGCCCGCAGCCGCCGCGCTCCTGGTTTTCATCCCTCAGCCTTCCACTGGCGCGGGAGCCTCTTCTACTCGCTC
>DASVRY010000214.1:0-1690 GCA_036388395.1 Chthoniobacteraceae bacterium | reverse complement strand
AGCGTATAACCCGTCAGTTCTGTGGCGGCGTTGCTCCGGACCTTCCACGGGATCCTTCGACTGCGCGCCCAAAGCGGCGCTCCGCTCAGGATGACGCATAGAGTCGAGCTTGGGAGCTCCGCTGCTACCGCTCTTGACGCGACGCAAGAATCTCCGGTCGCAACCTGCCCGCGCGACTATCTTCGCGCGGGGCAACTTCGCGCTTAATTGTTTCGCGGCTATCTGCCATAAGCCTCGCGCCACTTCATGAGCGACGAGCCTTACATCGAACAAGCGACGCTGGAGGACCTCCCCCAGCTCACCGACTTGCTCGTCGACCTCTTTACCCAGGAGCGCGATTTCCAGCCCGACCGAAACAAGCAGATACGCGGTCTACGTCTGCTGCTCGAGCAGCCGAATCGCGGCCGTATCTTCGTGCTTCGGCAGAACGGAACGATCTACGGCATGATCAATCTGCTGTTCACGATCAGCACGGCAGAAGGCGGCTTTGTCGTGTTGCTCGAGGACCTGATCGTCCACAGCGAATTTCGGCAACGCGGATTCGGTGATCGCCTGCTCCGGCACGGGCTGGATTATGCGCAAAAGAAGGATTTTCTGCGGGTCACGCTGCTCACCGACCGGCTGAATGAACAAGGCGCCAGATTCTTCAAGGCGCACGGCTTCCAGGAGTCCGCGATGATGCCGATGCGCCTCGTCTTCTCGCCCAAAGCCGAACAACCGGACTAGATGCCTGAGCCATTTGTGGATCTTGGCTTCGCACGGGTCGACACTGACCGGCGGCGGCGGTGCGGCTTTCCCGAGGTGATTTTTGGCCAGGGAAAAACCGCAGATCAGGTTCTGGCGATTGGCCGAACGATCCTCGCTCATGAGCCGGTGCTGCTTGTCAGCCGGTCGAACGAGGCGCAGTTTTCTCTGTTGCGCGAGGAGTTTCCGAATGCGCGTTTTCATGAACTCGCCCGCTGCATCACGGTCGAGCGCAGGCCGCTGCCGAAGAGCGGCGGGACAGTAGCCGTCATTTGCGCGGGAACCTCTGATCTCCCCGTCGCCGAAGAAGCCGCCGTGACGCTGGAGATTTTTGGCAATCACGTCGATCGGATCAGCGATGTCGGCGTGGCGGGGATTCACCGGCTGCTCGCGGTGCGAGACCGGATCGCGGCGTGTAGCGTTATCATCGTCGTTGCTGGGATGGAAGGGGCGCTACCGAGTGCTGTGGCCGGACTGGTCAGCAAGCCGGTCATCGCTGTTCCGACGAGCGTAGGTTATGGCGCGAGCTTCGGTGGACTCGCGGCGCTGCTCGGTATGCTGAATAGCTGCGGGAGCGGTGTGACGGTGGTGAATATCGACAACGGTTTTGGGGCGGCCTACGCGGCAGCTCAGATCAACCGTCTTACGGTGCCTCACTGACCGCCTGAATCAACTCAGAGCCACTGACAAGCCCGCGTCTCCTCAGGCGAACTCGTCGTCCACCGATGAGCTGCCAAGGGCCAAAGAGCCACGCCCGTGGTTGAATACTAGTCTCGAAACCGCTCTGCTGCTCACATGAACGAAGTTTTTCCTTCTGACCCTGAGCTGGATCGGCTCGCGAACGCGGCCGCCGAGGAAATCTTGCAGGTGATCTATGGTGAAGACCTGGTGGGCTGCGCGGTTCGCCCGGAAAGCATCGCGGCGGTGATCCGCGGAGCGCTCGCTG
>DASVRY010000213.1:0-4920 GCA_036388395.1 Chthoniobacteraceae bacterium | reverse complement strand
TTCAAGAGCGTAAACGGCAGTTCGAGCCTTCCCAGCTCCTCGGCGAGGAACTCACTCGCTTGCACACTGCGCGTGCCGATCAGGATCGGTTGTCCCGTCCCATGAACCCGCACGACCTCCTCCACCAAGGCGCGCGCTTTCGCCGGCAGATCGGGAAAGACGCGATCGGGCAGCTCCTGCCGTTGGCACGGGCGATTCGTCGGGATGGCAATCACCGGCAGTCGGTAGATGTGCCAGAACTCCGCTGCGGCTTCGCTGCCGGTGCCGGTCATGCCGGAGAGTTTGCGGAATAGCCGGAAGAACCGCTGAAAGCTGATGCGCGCCAGGGTTTCATCGAGCGGCGAAATGGTCGCGCCTTCCTTCACCTCGATCGCTTGGTGCAGGCCGTTGCGCCACTTCCGCATCGGCATGAGGCGCCCAGTGGATTCGTCGACGATCACCACCTTGCCTTCATCAATCACGTATTGATCGCCACTGATGTAGAGTTCGCGCGCGGTGAGCGCCTGGCGGATGAGCTCCGCACGGCGCAATGGCGCTCGCCACATCCCCGGGAGCTGCGCACTGAAACCGTCGAGCTTCTCGTGCCCAGCCATTAGCAGTTCGATCTCACGATGGCGGCGATTCACCCGGTAATCCCGATCCGGAACGAGGCCCGAAGCGATGGACCACGCCGCACGATACGCCTCATCCGCGCGTTCGCTCCCGTCACCGCCCGCGATGATCAACGGCGTGACTGCTTCATCGATGAGCACGCTATCGGCTTCATCGACGATCGCCGTATGCAGGCCGCGCATCACTGCACCGCTCCTCGCCGCATCGCTCTCCTGCCACAGCCCGCGGATCAAGCGCCGGGTCGCATCCTGCACCTTTCCGAGAGCCAGCCGGTCGCGCAGGAAGTCGGCCGCGAGTTCTTTGCTCGTCGTGTAGGTGACGCTCGCAGCGTGCCCTTCCGCACGCTGCGGCCCCGGCATCTCGCCGGTAACGTAGCCAACTCGCAAATGGCAAAATTCGTAAAACGGCCGAAGCCAATCGGCGTCGCGTTGCGCAAGGTAATCATTGACCGTCACCAGATGGCACGGCCGCCCCGTCCATCCCGCAAGCACGCCAGCCAGCCCCGCCGTCAGCGTCTTCCCCTCGCCCGTCGCCATCTCCGCAAGCGCGCCACGATGCAAGGCGAGCGCCCCCATCAGCTGCACGAGAAATGGCCGTAGCCCGAGCTGCCGCACCGCCGCCTCCCGGATCGCCGCGAGCGCCTCCAGCGCATGCTCATCCGCAGCCTGGGGCTTGCGTTGGAGAATCTGTCGAAACTCCGCCATCCGCGCTCGAAGCCGCGCATCGCTCAGCTCGCTGAATGCCGCGCCGGAAGCGTCCACCTTCTCCGCATCTCCTCGCAGGGCAGTGAGCGGGCCGCGATATCGCTGCCATCGCCCGATCAACCCATCGGCCCACGCATCGAGCCCTGCGCTGATTTTCGGCGGCACCCGCACATCGCAAAGCCGATGTTCCTCTGACACGGTGCTCATCGCTCGTTCATGGCAGAATCAGGAATGCATACAAGCGAGCGTATCATGTGTCTTGAATGCCTGATTCTCACTTAGTTACACTGCTGCGCTTGCTTACCGCTGTTGCTAGCGGGCGGTTTACACGCCGTAGCGGATCTGCAGGAGCTGCCGCAATTTGCGGGTCCACTGGTGGAGCAACGGCTCGGGTGGTAGATCGAAGCGGATTTTGCCCGAGCGCCCGTGCAGCGTGACTCCAGGCATGGACTCCACAGCGGCGCGCACCTCAAAGAATGGCTCGCGCGCCTGGACACCAGTTTCGTCCGTCGTGGAGACGGCGATGTCGCCGCCAGAGCGCCAGCCGAGGGCGGCCGAGGGCAATGTGCGGCGATCAGCAGGGATGACTGTCCGGGCGAGGACCGGCAGGGTGATATCTGCCCGGCCAAGCAGGTGAACTTCGCCGGCGCGAATCTCTTTTCCAAACAGCCAGGAAGCTTCCTGCTGGGAGACAATGGCCGAGAAGTGAAAGGAACTTGGGTTCACGATGTGGCCGAGTTCCTTGCCGCGAGGCAGCCACGCGCCCTGGTGATCCTCCAGCTCGGGTGCTAACCAGACGCCGTCGTGCGGAGCCCGCACTATGAGAGCCTCCTGTGCGCGCTCCAGCTTGAGAATGCGTTTCCCGACCACGCCGATGCGGCTGTCGAGAGGCTCGAGATCAGCAATAAACTCATGCTCAGCGCGAGTTCGCATCGCCATCGCCTCCTTCAGTTCCGCTCGGGCAGATTGCAAGTCGAGCTCCAGCTCACGATTCGAAAGGCGGAGCAACGTATCACCTTTGGCAACCTGCTGCCCGGGCGTGGCAACGATCTCCTCGATTCGGCCACCGGTCTCCGCGCTAAGGATGCGGTGCTCGACCGCCTCGAGCACGCCCGGAGCGCGGAACCGGTTCGGCGCGGGGATGACTTCCAATCCTACGAAAAGCAGCGCAACAACTGCCGCGCACGCTGCGATCGCACGGCTCCTTTGCCGGCCCAACCGCGGACTGCTGGCAAGATAACGAATGAGTTTCACTACCGGCGCCACCAGCCAGGTGAACCCACAAAACAACGCCATGAGCACCCCCAGGAGCAGGAACCGCTCAGCGAGAAAGAGCAGGATCGCAGCAAAGACAAGCAAGCGATACCCGAAGCTGGACATCCCGTAGATCGACAGCCACGTCGCCTCCTTCCGTGTCCAGGCCTGGCTGTGGGATTGCTTGCAGCCAAATAGATACCGCTCGAATAGATGAGTAACCTGTTTGGTCGCCCGTGCCTGAAGATTCGGAATATCGAGCAGGTCCGACAGGATATAGTATCCGTCGAAGCGCATTAGAGGATTGATATTGAACATCAAAGTCGAGACCGATGCCACCAAGATGACATTATAGGCCAGACTATTGACGACACCCGGCGCAGTATACGCCCAGACAACCGCCGCAACGGCCGCGACGAACATCTCCACGATCATCCCCGCTGCTCCTACCAAGGCGCGTTTCCACCGGCTCCGGAAGGCCCATGACGATGTGGTATCCACATAAGGCACCGGCGTGAAAATCATCAGCATGAGACCGATGACATGCACTTCCCCACCAAGCCGTCGACAGACACACGCATGACCCAACTCGTGCAGTGCTTTTACTACGAAAAAAGATAGGTAAAGCAGCACCAGATTGGATGGCGCAAGGATCGCCTGGCTCTGATCCTTGAAAGCATCTGCGCGATCCACAATGACCTTGATCCCGATGACGACGGCGACTAGCCAAAGCAGCGCACCTGGCCAACTAATCACCCGCTTTAGGAGCGGCTGCAGGCTTTTCAAGAAAGCATCCGGATCCAACAGCGGAAACTTGGCGTACATCACGTTCAGCCACGTCGCTCGCGTCTCACGTTCGCGTCGTTTCTGATAGCGATCGAATAGCTTGGTGCTATCCGGAGGAAGATTGGAGTGAAGCAGATTGCTTGCGTTCAATTGCGCCAGCAGACGAATCACGTCTTCCTGCCCCGGCGCTTCTTCCGGATTCGCTTCTATACATTCGCACCAGACTGACTCGACGCTTCGACCCAGCCTCAGCCGCGCAACAAACTCGTAAGCCGCCGGCTGCAGGCGCGAGAACTGATTATTGAAAGGGTCGTGCAGGACATAGTAACGCTCCCCGCGAAAGAATTGCCGCTGCACTTGAACATGCGGACGAAGCGCCAGCGAATAGCCGGCAATCCGATACCATGACTCACTAAAAGTGCTGGCGGCAGACATCTGCTTACCACCAGAAATACAGCCGCAAAAAATCCACTGTGCGGTGCGTCACGACCCAGAAGAGACTCCGCTCGCCGACCTCCAGCTTCGCTATTCCACTCATTCCCGGCCGAGCCCAATCCGGTGGTTCAGTTTCAAACGTGCAGCGCGTAAGGACGACGTTCGCATTCTCCCTAGCGAGCGCCGCTGGCTCCACCCGCACGATTCGCACAGGAAAGGTCAACTTCGGCAGACTCGCAAATGCAATGTGACCCCGCGCGCCATTCCGCAGCTCGTGGACGTCGCGCTCATGCACCGCGCACTCCACATATAGGCGATCCGTCCGCGCGATCTTGAACATCACGTCGCCCTGCTTCACCGGAGCGCCAATTCGCTTGCGCAGATCGCCTTCGATGACCGCACCGGCAAACGGCGCCAGAAGCCCCGCCTGACTGCGGTGGAAGCGCACCAGCTCGAGCTTTGCTTCGGCCTGTTCCGCCTGGGCCTCCGCGATGCTGGCCTCGGCGATCTTGTCTGCGCCGCGCGCCTTATCGATCTCGCGTTGGAAGCGCACTCGATCCGCCATTGCGGCGGCCTCCTGCAGTAACACATCGCGCGTATCGAGCGTCGCCAGCACCGAGCCTTTCTCAACCTTGTCACCGACCTCGACTTTCACCTCCTCTATGTAGCCATCGAATGGCGCGGAGACGAAGCCGGCCTCTAGCGTGCGGAGCGAAAATGAAGCCTCCACTCGATAGTTCCACGTTCCAAAAATCAGGGTGCCGATCGCCACTGCAACCAGCACTCCGAGCAGCTTGGCTCCGGTATGCTCGAGGCCGATTAGCGCCGCCAGCCGTTCGCGCCCAGTCGCCAGCCAGCGCGCGCCAAACCATCGATCGGTGCGCTTCAAGTCCGCAAGCCGCCGGATCGCCATCTCGCCGCAGAGCGCCAGCAGCCGCACATCGACTTCAGTGAAAGCGCGACTCGCGCGCTCGCAAGTCAGCACCGCGATTGGCTCGCCGTCGAGCCGCAGCGGCAACGAACAGACATGTGCCACCTTGTGCGTCTCCGCGAGCAGGGCGTGATCCCTTGTCACCAACCGCTGCTCCTCCGGTGCCGGCGAGACGATAATCTGGTCCTGGTCCAAGGC
>DASVRY010000212.1:0-3416 GCA_036388395.1 Chthoniobacteraceae bacterium | reverse complement strand
CGATCGTGGAGGAGGATTCACCGCCAACCACCCCCGCGGCTGACTCGATGATCGTGAAGGGCGACGTGGGACCCGAGGTGGAACCGGCGCAGCCCACGCCCCAGGAAATGCTGAAGGAGGCGCTGGCGAAAGCTGAGGGATTGGAGGCGGAAGAGGAATGGGCCGAGGCACTGCAGGCTTACGTCGATATCACGAAAGAGTATCCGGATTTCCAAAGTGGAAGGGTACAGCTCGAGATGCTGATCGAGCGGCTGCGCACGCGCCCGGTGGATGTGAATGCAAAGGAACTCGCGGAACTCCGGCCGCCGATCGAGGAGGCAGCGGAGCTCAACGTGCTCGCAGCGATGATGTTCCTAGGCGAGAACCTACGGCGATCGGAGCCGGAGGAGTCGTTCAAGTGGTATTCCACGGCGGCGGAGCGGGGCAACCTTTCAGCGGTCACGCAGGTCGGGCTGATGTATTCCAACGGGCATGGCGTCGAGGTCGACCTTAACAAGGCAATCGAGGCGTTCCAGGCGGCAGCTGAGAAGGGCCATGGTCCCGGGAAAACGGCGTTAGCCGAATGTTATCTCATCGGGAAGAACGTCCCGAAGGACGCCAAGAGGGCGATGGAGTTGCTGCACGAGGCGGTCGAGATTGGCGATCCACGAGCGATGGATCTACTTGGGACGTGCTACCACGATGGGGTGGGGGGGCAGAAGAATTTCGCGGAGTCGTTCCGTCTCTTCAGCAAGGCCGCGGAACTCGGCTATCTGGATGCCCTTGGAAACCTCGGCGTGCTCTTTCTAAATGGCGACGGAGTGAAGCGGGATCCGAAGAGAGCTGCGGAGTTAATCCTCCAGGGGGTAAACGGCGGAAGCGCGACCTGTATGTATTTCTACGCGATGCTTCATGAGACTGGCACTGGAGTGCCGCGGAACAAACTGTCCGCGCAAGGCTGGTATAAGAAAGCGGCCGAAGCTGGAAATCCACTCGCTGCAGCGTGGTGCCGGAAAGAAGGCATTCGTTTCAGCGTGCGCTAGGTGCTCGAAGGTCAATTCGGCCAGCGGGGGCAATCCTTTTAGAAGCGAGTGCCTGTGGGTCGTGTCCAAAGCTAGTCCTTGCCACGTGGAGAACTGCTCATCTAGAAAGGCTTCCCCTATGAATGCTGGCTTGTTGAAACCCACTGCTCTCGTCGCGGCTGTCGCCCTTACCCTCTCTGGCTGTGAAACCATGTCACCCGGCGAGAATGCCGCGGTCTTCGGCGGGCTAAGCGGACTCGCAGCTGGCGGGATCGCACGTGCCTCGGGGATGAGCACTGCAGGTTCAATCGCCACCGGCGCGGCCGTCGGCGCCATCGTCGCGGTGACGACTTACATCATCGCCAAGCATCAGGCGACGGAGCGTCAGCGCCGCGTCGCTGAGCAGCGCGCACGCGTCTACTACGGCCGTCTCTCCGCTGAAAAGAAGGCGACGCTGAAGAAGAAAAAGGTCCGCTATATCGCCGTCGATACGGAGAAGAATGAGAAGACCTCACCGAAGGCGAAAAAGGCCGTGATGATCTGGGACACGCAATCGCAGCAGGTCGTCGGCAATAACGTCTACGATGTGGAGCAGACCCCGCAGGTGGGCACCAACGCGAAATTCGAGACCTACTCTGCGCAATACGTTGCGACTGGCTCGTAGTCGGAGCGAATATCTCGCAGATACAGTCGCGACGGCAGGCCAGCACACGGGGAGCCTTACTCTCGGCCAGCATCTTTTACTTTCATGAACATCCACGAATACCAGGCGCGCGAACTCTTCGAGAAATTCGGTGTCGCAACTTCGAAGGGGCGCGTTGCCTCCACTCCTGACGAGGCGCGCGAAGCTGCGGCGTCGATCGGCGGGGGAAAGATCGTCGTCAAGGCGCAGATCCACGCGGGTGGACGCGGCAAAGGCACTTTCACCAACGGCTTCAAAGGAGGCGTGCATCTCTGTGCGACACCCGAGGAGGCATTCGAGATTGCCTCAAAGATGCTCGGTCAGACGCTCGTGACGCATCAGACCGGCCCAGAGGGGAAGGTCGTGAGCAAAGTGCTCGTCGCGGAAGCGGTGGACATCGAGCGGGAGCTTTACTTCGCTATCCTGCTGGACCGCGCGACCAGTGCCCCGGTGATCATCGCAAGCACCGAAGGCGGAATGGATATCGAGGCCGTCGCGGAGCACTCGCCAGAGAAGCTGATGCACGAGCCCGTTCATCCACTGCTCGGGCTGCAGGCTTACCAGACGCGCAAGATCGCGAAGGCGCTCGGCCTCACTGGGCCGCTGCTCAACCAGGCGAGCAAGCTCTTTAACGCAGTCTACAAGCTCTTCCTCGCTCGCGATTGCTCCCAGATTGAAATCAACCCGCTGGTCGTCACGACCACGGGTCAGCTCGCCGCACTGGATGCGAAGTTCAACTTCGATGACAACGCGCTTTACCGGCAGCCGGAGATCGTCGCGATGCGCGACAAGACTGAGGAAGATCCGCGCGAAGTGGCGGCGTCAGAGTTCAATCTTAACTACATCGGCCTGGACGGAAACATCGCCTGCCTGGTGAACGGCGCCGGTCTGGCGATGGCCACGATGGACATCATCCAGCATGCCGGTGGTAAGCCCGCCAACTTCCTCGATGTCGGCGGCGGTGCGAGTCAGGAACAGGTCGCTTCCGCGTTCCGCATTATTCTCAGCGATCCGAACGTGAAAGGGATCCTCGTGAACATCTTCGGCGGAATCATGGATTGCAACGTGATCGCCACGGGCATTTTGGCGGCGGCGCAGGAAACGGCGCTCAGCATCCCGCTCGTCGTGCGACTCGAAGGCAATAATGTCGAAGCCGGCAAGCAGACGCTCGCACAGAGCGATCTGGCGGTAATCAGCGCGACTGATCTCGCCGACGCTGCGGAGAAGGTTGTCGCGGCGGTGAAGGCGGCGTAGCGCGAACATGTTCATCCTCCACGAATCTCACGGTATGCCGCTGGATGAACCGCTCGTGCTCCCGGTATCCGACGTTCCTGCGTGGGAAGCGGCGCATGCCTGCGGTATCGATGTCGCGATGCTTTACCACAATGCACTGGCACCGCTTGATGAGCGCCTCCGTGGGCATGCCTCGGCGCTTTCACTGGCGCGGCGGATGAGAGCGGGCAAACTGCAGGCGGATGGACAACTTTGACGGACTCATCGGCCGCCTGCTCGCACGCCACGTGGAGTTCGTCGTAATCGGCGGGTATGCCGCGGTCACTCACGGCGCCATCGATGTCACCCGCGATTTAGATATCTGCTGCCCTTTCACCGAACCGAACCTTCTGAAGCTTCAGGACGCATTGGCTCCGACGAATCCCGTTCATAGGATCACGATTCACCCTTCACCACTAGCGTTGCTGCCCGGACACTGCGAGCGCTGGCGCAACCTTTAT
>DASVRY010000211.1:0-9737 GCA_036388395.1 Chthoniobacteraceae bacterium | reverse complement strand
TCGTTGATCTTCCTGCCCGTGACTCTCACGGCGATCGATGGACGCACTATTGGAAGGTAGCGGATCAGTATTCCCGCATCGATTACCTCTTCGCCAGCCCGGCACTTGTGCCGGAGGTGGTAAAGGAAAGCGCCACGGTGCATAGCTCACCGCGCTGGAATGAGGCCAGCGATCACCGGCCAATTTACGTGCGGATTCTGCCGATTGACCGATGACGAGAAGCGTCTTCCTAATCGCAGTTCTTCTGGTGCTCCTCTCTTCAGGGCCAGCACGCGCGCAAACCGCGGAAACGGCCTGGCAGGCGATCGTGGCGCTGGACGCTGGACCAAAAGCGAAGACGCGCACCCCA
Source organism: Chthoniobacteraceae bacterium (assembly GCA_036388395.1). GTDB lineage: Bacteria > Verrucomicrobiota > Verrucomicrobiia > Chthoniobacterales > Chthoniobacteraceae > DASVRY01. The sequence continues at coordinate 9,388 of DASVRY010000211.1, read as the reverse complement.
GAAGAGGCCCGAGCCGCTGCCCTCGACCATCTAAATCAGCAGGAAAAGGCGCTGCGGGATTTTATTCGCGCCTTTCCGCACAATGAACATGCCTTCGAAGCGCAGCTTCGGCTCGCCCGCCTGCTGCAGATTCGCGGTGATGTGCAGGGTTCGGCGAAGGCAATCGCCGAATCGAGAGCGATGCTCGACGCGCTGGAGAAAACTGCCGCGGCCGAGCAGCGCGCCGAGTTGGACTTCGCGCGGCTGACGCTTGTGATGCGGAGCATGAAGGCCCCCGGCGCCGCAGACCGTCAGCACTTGCTCGCGTCCGCACGCCGGTTCCAGACGGCGCATCCGACTGATCGCCGGCTGGGCGCCCTGCTCGCCGAGGTGGCGTCGCTTTTCACCCTGCAGCCGAAGACGATGGAGGGACTACTCCGCGACGCGCAGAGCCATGCAAAGGATCCGGAGCTGAGCCAACGGATCAGCGATGATTTGAAGCGGCTGGAATTACTCGGACAGCGGCCGCCTTTGAGTTTCACCACCGTGCAGGGCACCACCTTTGACGTTGAGCAGGTGAGGGGCTCAGTCGCGGTAGTCGTGTTTTTTGCCGTCTGGTCGAAGCCTTCACTTGAGGTCGTGGAGAATGTGCGGCAGGCGCTCGGCAGCCTGTCCAATGGTCAGGTGAAGCTCGTCGGTGTGAGCCTGGATACGAAACGCGAACCGCTGACGGCATTCCTCACGGCAAAGAAGATCACTTGGCCAGTCAGCTATGACGGTGCGGGCTGGGAGAGCTCGCTCGTTCGTTCGCTGGGGGTGAATGGAATGCCGACCGTCTGGCTGCTGGACAGGCAGGGCCGTTTGCGTTCGCTCAATGGTGCGGAATCCACGGAAAGCCAGGTTCGTCAGCTCCTGAACGAGCGGTAGCGATCAACGCTGCTCGGGGGTAGGAACTCGCGCGAGGCGGTTATCTTGCCGATTTCCACTTCCCTTTTCTCATTCTTGAAATATTCTCAGGGCCGCGAAACGCATTTTACCTGCCATGGCACGAATTCTCATCATCGACGACGATCCGGCCATGGTGTCGGTCATATCTGACATCTGTCAGGAACGCGGCCATCAGACGATCGCCTACGCTTCGGGGCAAAAGGCGCTGGAGAATCTCACCGTTCATTCGCCGCAGCTCGTCATCTCAGATCTGCGTATGGATAAGGTCGGCGGGCTCGATATCCTTCGCGAATGTAAGGAAGTGCTGCCGCAGACTCCGGTTATTCTCATTACGGCCTACGCGAAGGTGGAAAGCGCGCTCGAGGCAATGAAGCTTGGCGCTTACGACTACATCACCAAGCCGTTCAAGGTCGATGAGTTGCAGCTCACTATCCAGCGAGCGCTGGATAATCAGAGCCTCGTCCGTGAAAACCGCAATCTCCGGCAGATCGTCAAAGAGAAGTACCGCTTTGAGAACATCATCGGAACGAGCGCGAAGATGCAGGACATCTACAATCTGATCGCGAAAATCGCGGACACGGATTCGACGATCCTCATTCAGGGCGAGAGCGGCACGGGCAAGGAACTCGTCGCCCGCGCGTTGCATTTTAACAGCAACCGCCAGCACCAACCTTTCGTCGCGATCAACTGCTCCGCCTTGCCGGAGAATCTGCTCGAGTCGGAGCTCTTCGGTCACAAGAAGGGCGCTTTCACGGGTGCGGTCCAGGACAAGATCGGTTTGTTCGAAGAGGCGGAACTAGGGACCATTTTCCTCGACGAGATCAACTCGATGGCGGTGTCGCTCCAGACGAAGCTGCTCCGCGTTTTGCAAGAGCGTCAGCTGCGGCGGGTCGGTGATACGAAGAATCTGCCGATCAATGTGCGGGTGCTCGCCGCGACCAACCAGGCGCTGCAGAACCTGATCGAGAGTGGGCAATTCCGGGAGGATCTCTATTACCGGCTCGCGGTGATCCCGCTCGAGATGCCGGCGCTGCGGGAACGGACCGAAGACGTGCCGCTGCTCGTGAACCATTTCCTCCAAAAGAACGCGGCACAGACCGGCACTGAGGCGAAGAAGATCGACCAAAAGGCGATCGAGCTGCTGCAGCAGTACCGCTGGCCGGGCAACGTCCGCGAACTTGAGAACGCCATCGAACGCGCCTGCGCACTGTGCGACGACGGGCAGATCCGCACGAGCGATCTGCCGCCGCAAGTCATTCGCCAGGCGACCGCGGCACCGGTCGAGCACACCGGGACCCTGCCGGTGGGCCAGACCTTGGATGAATACATCCGCGACCAGGAGCGGCGCTACATCGAGGAGACGATCAAGTTCAACGGCGCGAGTCGGGAGAAAGCCGCCAAGATGCTCGGGATCAGTATGGCGACGCTTTACCGGAAGCTGGAAGTGAAGGCGCAACGCGCAGCTGAGGCAAAGGCTTAAGCCCACTGCGCAAGCGCGGGTGGCGTGAGGTTCGGGAGACATCCACTCGCGCCAAATCCGGGGTGCGCCAAGCCGCGTAATGGCCGATCTCACTGCCCATCTCAATGCTTCCGTGCTGGGTTATGCGCGGGCAGATTTCCCGCTCCTGAGGCGCGATTCAACGATCGACGAGGCGCTGCAGATCATCCGGGAAAAGGGCGTCGGTGAACGCATCATCTACTTCTATGTCATCGATGCGGAGGAGCGGCTCGTTGGCGTGCTTCCTACCCGGCGCCTGCTCACAGCGATGCCGGAGGCAGTGCTGAGCGATGTGATGATCCCGCGCGTTGTCGCGATCCCACAGACGGCGACGCTGCTCGATGCATGCGAGCTTTTCGTGCTGCACAAATTCTTTGCCTTCCCTGTCGTGGACGCGCAGCGGCACGTCGTTGGGGTGATCGACGTGTCAGTCTTCACGGAGGAAGTGCTGGAGCTTGGTGCGCAAGAGAAGCCAGACGATGTTTTCGAGGCGATCGGCTTCAGCCTTTCACAAGTGAAGGATGCCTCTCCGATCCGCGCGTTTCGTTTCCGCTTTCCTTGGCTGCTCGCGACGGTGGCCAGTGGGACCGCTGGGGCGTTCCTCGCAGGCGCCTTCGAAGCAACGCTGGCGCGCGCGCTGATCCTTTCCTTCTTCCTCGCGCTGGTGCTGGCCCTCGCAGAGGCGGTGAGCATTCAGACGATGACGCTCACAATTCAGGCGCTTCGGACGAATCGGCCAACGACGAAGTGGTTCATCCAGACGGGGCGGCGCGAGCTTGGATCGGCGCTGCTGCTCGGGGGGGCGTGCGGGCTTCTCGTTTTCCTCATCGCGTGGATCTGGCGCGGTTCGGCCCTTGCCGCGGGCGTCATTGGCATCAGCGTTCTCGGGGGCATCATCGTCGCGTGTCTCGCTGGCTTCAGCGTGCCCGCGGCACTGCATGCTCTGCGCCTCGATCCAAAGATCGCGGCGGGTCCGATCACGCTCGCGGCCACGGACGTGCTAACCCTGCTCTTCTACTTTTCGCTCGCGACTTGGTTGCTTTGAAGTCGGCCGAGAGCGCCTTCGAATTCTCGACATCATCCGCATCCCGGCGGTGAGCTCTCGAAAAGCGGTAACCTTATCGCGCCTCAGGCCATGCTGCCGTTCGTCGCCGCGTTTGGCGCGCCAGCGATGAGATCATCAACGAGCTTCACCATCTCGTAGGGCGAGAACGGCTTGGCGACCGCTGCGTTTGCGCCTTCGCGACGCGCAATTCGGAAGAGCGAAATGCCCCCGAGCATTGGCCGTCCCGACATGGTGATGATCTTCGCCTTGGGGAGCATAGCGTGGATCCTCCGAATGGTTTGGAGTCCTTCCTGCACCGGCATCCAGAGATCGACGAGCACCACATCCGGCTGCAGCTCTTCGGCGAGTTCACATCCTGCGCGGCCGTTCTCTGCCTCATGCACGAGATAACCTTCACTCGCCAGCGTTCGCGCCAGTAGCCCCCGCAAGTCCGCGTCGTCGTCGATCACCAATATAATCTCCATACTTCTGTCGGATCGCATCATTCAGAGATGCCGCGTGTATGGAAAATTGAAATTCTCACTCCACGCGCAACTTTCTTGCACGATATGCAAAGGCAGTCCATGCGCAGGGATGCTTTGGCAATGCCGCTCCCGCACGTTCGATTTAAGTCGGCGAGCGCTCCTCATGGGCGTGCTCAATATCACGGCCGACTCTTTTTCGGACGGCGGTCGGTACCTTTCCGCGAACCGCGCCTGTGAACACGCACGGGAGATGATCGCCGCGGGCGCGGAGATCATCGACGTCGGCGGTGAATCGACCCGGCCGGGCGCCGAGCCGGTCCCCGAAGAGGAGGAATTGCGCCGTGTTGTGCCCGTGGTGGAGCGGCTCGCCAGTGAGACGCGGTGCGTCATCTCCATCGATACGATGAAGCCGAATGTCGCCCGTGCGGCGGTGCAGGCCGGCGCATCCGTCGTGAACGATGTCAGCGGTCTGCGCGACCCGGAGATGCGGGAGGTCGTCCGGCAAAGTGGCGCTGGCGCGGTGATTATGCACATGCAAGGCACGCCTTGCGATATGCAGGCGGCGCCGCACTACGGCGACGTGTGCGCAGATATCCAGATTTTTTTTCGACAAGCTTTCACTGCGTGCCTACGGTGCGGCATCGATCCGATGCGCCTCGCCTTCGACCCCGGAATTGGCTTTGGAAAAACGCCAGCGCACAACCTCGAACTGCTGCGGAACCTTGCTTCCATGCGGATCGAGGAGCGTCCGCTTGTCCTCGGCGTGTCGCGTAAATCGTTCCTCGGGAAGATCATTGGTTCGACGGAAATGGAGGACCGTCTCTGGCCCACGGTTGCGATCACCAGCTACGGCCGGACCCACGGCGCAAACGTTATTCGGGTGCATGATGTCCTGCCAAATGCCCACGCCTTGCGAATGACGGAAGCCATTCTCCACGACGGGGTGGAGGCATGACTGCCTGGGAGCTGCTCGAGCGCCACTGGCGTGATCTGCTCGAGATCCTCGTTCTGGCGGTCGCGATCTATTACACGTGGCTCTTCTTCCGCGGCACGCGCGGCGCGAAGGTCCTGACAGGGCTCGCGGTCGTCTTCCTCATGGTGGTGATGCTCACTCGCGTCTTCGAGCTCGAGGTGATCGGCTGGCTTTTCACGAACCTCTCAGCGTTCCTCATCTTCGGCGTGATCTTCCAACCTGAACTTCGGCGCGCTCTCGCCGCGCTCGGCAGTCACCGAGTTTTCGCCTCTGTAACGCAGAGTCGGGAAACGGTCGAGCTGCTTTCCGAGATCACTTTCGAGCTCGCGAATCGCCAGCTCGGCGCCCTCATCGCCATCGAGCGGGATACGAATATCGACACGTTCGCGGAGAGCGGCATTGCCATCGATTGCCAGCTTTCACCTGAGCTCGTCGTCTCCATCTTTTTCCCGAAGACGCCGCTGCACGATGGCGCGATCATCATTCGTAATAGCCGAATCGTGGCCGCGGCGTGCATGCTCCCGGTGAGTCAACGGATCGATCTCGATCGGAAACTCGGCACGCGCCACCGTGCGGCGCTCGGGCTTTCCGAGGAATCGGACGCCGTCATCATCGTGACCAGCGAAGAGACCGGCATCGTTTCGATTTGTCACCGTGGATCGATCGAGCGCGATTTCGATCCCGAAAGCTTTGCCCGCCGGCTCGGAGAACTCCTTCTGCTCGATAAACATGAAAACGCTCAGAAATCTCTTCACGCATCACCTGGTCGCGAAGATCGTTTCACTCGCCCTGGCGATCACCCTGTGGAGCACGATAAAAAAAATCGGGACGACCACCTCGCGTTCTAGAGACGCCGCTGAAGCAGCATCCAAAATCCAATTTGATGGCCCCTATGCCCCACGACCCAAAAAGTAACGGCGACAGCAAGCCCACCGGCCAAACGAAAGTTGCCACCGAGGCGCGGAAGATCTTCGGCACGGATGGTGTCCGCGGAACGGCGAATATCGAGCCCGTCACCGCCGAGACGGCGCTCAAGCTCGGCCGGGCTGCCGCGCATATCTTTACGCAAGCGAGCATGGCGGCGGGCCGCTCGAACGGCCGCGCGACGATCGTCATCGGCAAAGATACGCGCCTTTCCGGCTATATGCTGGAGAACGCGCTCGCTGCTGGCGTGATGTCGCTCGGCGCAGACGTGCTGCTTATCGGGCCGCTCCCTACTCCGGGTGTTGCTTACATTACCCGTTCGCTGCGAGCTGATGCAGGCATCGTACTCAGCGCCTCGCATAATCCGTACGAAGACAATGGGATTAAGTTCTTCCGCCCGGACGGCTACAAGCTCGACGACGAGATCGAACAGCGGATCGAGAATCTCGTCTTCAGCGGCGAGATCGAGTCGATCCGCCCAACCGCTGGCCGAATCGGTCGCGCGACCCGTATCGACGACGCTCTCGGTCGTTATGTGGAGTTTGCAAAGGCGAGCTTCCCCCGCGGGATGACGCTTGAAGGGATGCGCATCGCCGTGGATTGCGCAAACGGAGCGGCTTACAAGTCTACGCCGTGCATTCTGCGGGAGCTCGGTGCGTCGGTGATCATTGCCCACAACACGCCGAATGGGCGCAACATCAACCGCGACTGCGGCAGCACGCACCCCGAGGAGATTCAGCGCATTGTTCGCGAGACCAACGCGCAGGTCGGCATCAGCCACGACGGCGACGCCGACCGCGTCCTCCTTTGCGACGAAACCGGCGAGATTGTCGATGGAGACGAGATCATGGCGATTGCGGCACTGGATTTCCTAAAGGCCGGACGCCTCGCGCAAAATACGCTCGTGGCAACGATCATGAGCAACTACGGACTGAACGAGACGCTGGAGTCGAACGGCGGAAAGGTGATCCGCACGAAAGTGGGCGACCGCTATGTCATCGAGGCGATGATGAAGGACGACCTGAACGTTGGCGGCGAGCAGAGCGGGCACATGATTTTCCGCGACTACACAACGACGGGCGACGGGATTGTCAGCGCTCTGCAGATCCTCCGAATCATGGCGGAGACAGGGCGACCGCTGAGCGAGTTGAAGAAGTGCCTGAACAAGTACCCACAAGCACAGCGGAACCTAAAAGTGCGGGAGAAGCGGCCGCTGGAGGAGTTGCCAAACGTTCTGAAGCTCGTCACCGAAGCCGAGAAGGAACTCGACGGCGCAGGACGCGTTTTGCTCCGCTACTCCGGCACGGAACCGAAGATCCGCCTCCTTATCGAAGGTCGGGACGGCAACCAGATCAACGCCCAAGCCGACCGGATCGCTGGAGCAATCCTGGAGAAGATCGGCGTGGAGAGCTAAAGGTCTTCGTTACCTAATAGGTCCAGCGCGCAGAACTCCGGGGAGCGCACTCGTCCCGAGTGGCGGTGGTGGCGTCCCGCCATCACGAATTACTGCGGCGCGATTAGCATGAGCTGAGCTGAAGAGGAGTTCGTTCCCGCGAGATGCGGAAACCAGCACTTGGGCGAGTGCGCTCCCCGGAAGTCCCGCAAGACGCGCCCAGCGCTTGAGCGATGTGATATAAGGCTCAATGAACATCTTCGTCACCGGCACTGACACGGGAGTCGGCAAAACCTACATCAGCCGCCTGCTGATCGAGGCACTTCGGCGGGCAGGTCATGACACTGTCGGCATGAAACCGATCTGCTGTGGAGATCGAGCCGACGCAGAGGAACTCCACGCCGCAAGCGGGCACGCCGTTCCGCTGAACCTCATCAATCCCGTTTGGCTGCGTGCTCCCGCGGCGCCCTACGCCGCCTCACTCGTCGAGAACCGCACCATCGATCTCAGCCTCGTCCGTGACGCCTTCGCGGAGCTGCGGTCCGGATACCAGTCGCTCATCGTGGAGGGAGTAGGCGGCTGGCGGGTGCCGATTACCAGAGATTACTTCGTCAGTGACCTGGCCGCGGAGTTTGCCCTGCCGGTGGTAGTAGTCGTCGCGAATCGGCTCGGGGCGCTAAACCACGCAATTCTGACCTTGGAGGCTGTTCGCAGCAGTGGCCTGAGTTGCGCCGGATTGATCCTCAACGAGACGCAAAACCGGACAGACGAGTCGGAGATCGCTACATCCACGAACTTAGCAGTTCTCGAATCTGTGGTGGACGCGCCCATTCTTTTCACCGTCTCATGCGGCCAGCGCGAGGTAAGTTTGGTGAATTTCTCTGACTTATTTTCGGACACAGCTGTCCAAAAAGACAACACACCGCGGGCGTGATGCACGGGCATTTACTCTGGAAAAAGGCGATGGCACCTCGATTGCTAAAGAGCGCGGCACACACAAACTCATCGCAAACATGCTTCTTCAAAAGACTTTCCACCTTCATCAATCGCTCGATGAAGCTCGGGCTACGCTCACCGATCTACAGAATGTCAGCGATGTCCTCGCCGGTGTCCGCCTGGCGAAAGTAACCGCCGAAGGCTCGCTTCGCCTCGAGTGCGCTCTGGGGCGCGGCATCCTCGCTCAAGTCGAGATCGCCAGCCTCCCAACCGACGAGCAAGACCAGATGCTTTTCCGATCCGTTGAGGGCAACATGGAAGTAGCCGGCCTGGTCGAACTTTTTGAAGTCCGACCAAACTGCACGGAAGTGCAGCTCACGCTGGACTACACGCTTAAATCTTCCGTACATCGCTTCCTCGACTCCACAGCCGGCGTGGTTGACCGGTTCGTCAACCGCCAGCTTGCGCGCCTGGAGCGACAGCACGCAGCCGACGAAGTCGAGCGCGCGCCAATGCGCTATCGCCAGACCGGCTTCACGCCGCAATTGGCTCACTAAGTCAACGCTGCCGCTAGCTGCGGCATCAGACCCGATCTCAGCTGAAGGCTGGATGCCGAATGGTATCCAGCCTTTGTGCGTTTAAGGAGCGGGTCGATCCAGAGTGCGGTTGGAGTCGTTCACGTCGCCAAAGCGAACTTTCGATCGACGACACAGGGTGATCTTCACAAAAGAAGACTGCGTGCAGGTCATGGCGTAGTCGCACCTCCTGCAGTCAGAGGCTGTACGCGCTGCTCTTGAGCTGAGGCGATGGATGGAGGGTCTCGGGCGCCTCAGACTTAAAGCAGCGCTAGGACCTGACGCTCGCGCTCCCGATGTGTCGCTTCATCGAGCACGTGAGCCGTGGAGGTGCCGGGTGGAAGGTCGGGAAGCGTGATCCAGGAGCGGCAGCCGCCATACTTCGGTGAGTCGGGGAAGACGAACGGCTCCGAAACCTTCGACACGCGCACGAAGGCGAGGCTGAGGCCCTGTTTTTCATCGTAGCGGAACCGCTCTTCGATGATCTCGTCGCGCCAGAGGTGCATCGGCGCGAGGCGATGCGCGACTTCCAGATCTGTGATGTCGCGCGTCCACTCGACTTTCACGCGGAAGCGGATTTCGAGCTGACCGTCGTCGGGCGAACTCGGCAGCACAGTTTCCGGGGGCAGCTT
>DASVRY010000210.1:0-13444 GCA_036388395.1 Chthoniobacteraceae bacterium | reverse complement strand
AACCCCTTCTTCAGCAGCTCCACAAACGAATCCACCGCCTCCAAAACCGACTCCGCCCGGCCGGTCACCGAGTCGGCAAAAAAGGTCGCGTTCTTTAGCCAGACCAGTTTGCCACCTCCGAAAAAGGGTAGCGTCAGGAGCGACTGGACTGTCTCCATCAACTTCGCCCGCGCCATCTCCGCGCCTTCCACACAGCCATCAACGATCTCCAAACCAAACTCTCCAGAATCCGCCGGCGTCAGCTTTTCCGCCATCGCGCGTGCCGCCAGCTTGATCTTCGCCTCGTCGCTTCCGACGATTCCGTAAATGGAAGAGGTGTTGGCAGGCGGCATTCTCCGGAGAATAAAGTGGCATCGTCGGGAGCGTAAAACTAAATCCGCGACTCCGCGGAGGAACCCTTTGGCTGAAACTGTGGATGCTCCAGCAGTCGGCGCTCCAGCTCCGGCAATTCTTCGGGTGGCGTATCCGCCGGGAAGGGAGCTTGCGAACGCTTCCACTTCTCCAGCCAATCCGTCCCAATCAGATTCCGTGGCGGGAGCCCGTCGATTGCAAGGGCAGGGGGCGTTAGTCCAACCGTCGTTTCCGCCCGAGTGCCGGTCGCCTGTCCAGCCGCGACGTAGAATCCCGCACACAGCATCGCCGCGCGCGCCGCCGTCGAATAGGTGTAGGTAAGGAGCTCACACTGCCGTTCTCCGGAAATCGCAAACAAACGGCGAAACGCCTCGATGCTCCACGGTCCGGAGGCCGTTTTGCTGGAATACATGTCGTAGAAAATGACGTCGGGTGCGGCGCTCGCGTGCTGCATCGTTTCCAGAAAATCCCCCTGCACCAGCTCCCAGGTCAGTGGCGGGTGAGTGCGCGACTGCCATTTGCCTCGCTCCAACAGCGTCGCTGGACCGCCGTGACGCAGATAAAGAAACAGGTCGCGGTGCCGCAGCGCCAGCTTCAGCGAATCGAGATCGTTCTCAAAGCTCACGATGTGCAACGGGCGCACCGGGCCGGTTTGTTTCTCGTAGCACTCGATGGCCGCCATCGCGTTCGCCGCCGCGCCGAGCCCCACATCCCACAGAGTGAGCGGCGTTTCCAGATCCATCTTCAGCCGCTCCGCGAGACGCGCCTGCTCGACGTAAAGTTCCCGCGCTTCCTCCATCGGCGGCAGACGCGCGTGCATGATCTCCCCCGACGACACGTGCCGAATGTTCGCGCCGCTCACCTCGTCCAGATGCACCTCGTAGTCGCCGAGAGTCGTCTGCGGACGCTTCGGTTTCCGCACCAGTGCGGGCACGGGATTATCCATGTCCGCCTCGTGCAGAAAGATCCGTTTCTTGTGGTAAAGCTCCAGAAAACGATCCTCGAAAATGCTCTGCCGAATCTCGCGCATGAGCTGGTGATAGAAATGGATGTTGTGCTTGCCGAGCAACTGCCACCCGAGCGTTTCGCCCGTCTTGGTGAGGTGATGCAAATAAGCGCGCGAATAGCGGGCGCAGGTCGGGCAGCGGCAGTCCGGATCGAGCACTTCTTCGCTAAACTTGTAAACGCCGCGCCGCAGTTGCAGATAGCCCCGCGAGGTAAACGCCCCGCCGCGTTGCGCTACCTGCGTCGGAATGATGCAATCGAACATGTCCACGCCGCGATGCACCGCTTCTAAAATGTCCAGCGGAGTGCCGACGCCCATCAGGTAACGCGGCTTGTCTGCAGGCAGGAGGCGCGCGGTAAATTCACACATATCCTCCCGCTCCTGGCGGCTCTCTCCGACCGCCAGCCCTCCAATCGCAAACCCATCAAATGGCAACGTGCAAAGACCTTCCGCGCTCTGCTGGCGCAAATGTGGATAGACCGCCCCCTGCACAATCCCGAACATCGATTGCGGCGAATCACCCATCGCCGCCAGACTGCGAACCGCCCACCGCTGGGTCAGCTCCAGAGCCGACCGCGACGCCGCTTCATCAGCCGTGGACGGGATGCATTGATCCAGCGCCATCATGATGTCGCTCCCGATGGCTTTTTGCGTTTCGATGCTCAACTCCGGGCTCAGCAGAATAGTGCGCCCATCCAGGTAACTCTGAAAACTCGCACCCTCCTCGCTCATCGAGCGCGAATGCGGCAGCGAAAAAATCTGGAAGCCGCCGCTGTCCGTCAGCACGGATTTTGGCCAGCTCATAAACCCATGAATCCCACCCGTGCGGCGAAACACCTCCGGTCCCGGACGCAGCAAAAGGTGATACGTGTTCGCCAGCAATATCTGCGAACCCGAGTCCTCCAACGACTGCGGAAGCTGAGCCTTCACCGTCGCCTGAGTTCCGACGGGCATGAAGAGCGGCGTCAGCACTTCATTGTGCAACGTGCGGAACGTAGCCGCGCGCGCTTCAGAGCCAGTGGCGCGAGCCTGCAATTGAAAATCAAGACGTGAGGAAGACATCGGGCTGGCACTGTAGCGGGTCGCTGCGCCGCGGCGATGCGGAAGTTGAAGTGCGATCTCAAAGACTTCCCTCATCAGGGCAACGCCGCCGCCGAATATAAGCCCGAAAAATTCCCAGCAGCCGTAGAACCTATGTCCGCTCCACCAGCCCTTTTCATCATGACCACAGCTCTCCTCTCCTCAGACACCACGCGGGCAGGGGAGCGGCGTTAGATCACGATTTTGAACGAGGAAAGCTCCAACTGGATCATCATCAAACGCCTGCTGCTGCTGAGCTGGCACTACCGCGCAGGCTGCATCAAGATCCTCGCGCTCCAATCCATCCTCCTCGCCATGACCCTCGGCGGCATCGGCTTTGCCGGCTTGGGCATTGACGTCATCCGCCGCGCCACCGATCCCAAGGCACCCGTGCCGCACTGGCCGCTGCAACTGGCCCCGCCCGCCGACTGGTCCACGCTCGAAGTCATCACCCTCGTTTCCGGGCTCGTCCTCCTCCTCGCCGGGCTGCGCACCTGGCTGAATTACCTCTACCAAGTCGTCCTCAACGAGTTCGTCCAGGGTGAAATCGTCGTCGATCTGCGCGCAGAGGTTTACGAAAAGCTCCAGCGGCTCAGCTTCCGCTTCTACGACGCCAACGCCTCCACCTCCCTCATCAACCGCGTCACCGGCGATGTCCAATCCGTCCGCATGTTCGTCGATCAGGTGCTCATCCAATCCATCATCATGGGGATCTCCCTCGCGGCGTACGCTGTCTTCATGGCGGGGATTCACCTCGGGCTCACCGTGGTCTGCCTTGCCTCAACGCCGCTGCTGTGGATCGCCTCCCGCGCCTTCTCGAAAATTGTCCAACCTGCCTACGCCGCTAATCGCGTCCTGCTCGATCAACTCCTCCAAAGGCTTGCGGAAAACGTCCGCGGCATCCAGGTCATCAAAGCCTTCGCCGGAGAGTCGGAACAAATCGAGCGCTTCCGCAAAGCCAACGACGCCGTTCGCGACCAACAGCAATGGATATTCGAGCGCGTGAGCATTTTCACTCCGCTCATCAGCTTTCTGGGGCAGGTGAACCTCGTCGTCCTGCTCGGCTACGGCGGCTATCTCGCAGCCAAGGGACAAGTCCCCATCGGCACGGGCCTTGTCGCCTTCGCCGCCATTCTCCAACAATTCGCCGCCCAAGTCGGCAACATGGCCGGCATCACCGACAACATGCAGCAATCCCTCCGAGGCGCGCGCCGCGTTTTCGAAGTCCTCGACGCCCCGCAGGAAATCGTCTCTCCCGCCAATCCCAAAGTCCTCGGCCGCGCCCGAGGCGAAGTGGAGTTTCGCAACGTTTCCTTCCACCACAGCGACGATCCCGTTCTCAAAGACGTCAGCTTCCGCGTCGAAGCCGGGCAGCGCGTGGCCATCGTCGGTCCCACCGGAGCGGGAAAAAGCGCCCTCATCAGCCTCCTTCCCCGGTTCTACGATCCGACGAGCGGGCAAATCCTCATGGATGGAGTGGACCTGCGAGAGCTCGACCTCCGTGCCCTCCGCCGCACCTACGGCCTCGTTTTCCAGGAAAGCAGCCTCTTCAGCATCTCGGTAGCGGACAACATCGCCTTCGGAAACCCCGAGGCCTCCCGCGAGAGCATCTACCAGGCCGCCAAGATCGCCTCCGCCCACGACTTCATTCTCGAGCTCCCCCAAGGCTACGACACCGTTCTCGGCGCGGGAGGCGCCGGCCTCTCCGGCGGACAGAAACAACGCCTCGCCATTGCCCGCGCCCTCCTGCTCGACCCGCGCATTCTCCTGCTCGACGACCCCACCGCCGCCGTCGATCAAACAACCGAGCACGACATCCTCACCGCCATGGAAGCGGCCATGGTTGGGCGCACCACCTTCCTCGTCACGCACCGCCCCGCCGCCCTCGAACGCGCCGATCTCATCGTCGTCATCGACAACGGCACCATCGTCCAGATGGGCACCCACGCGGAACTCCTCAACGTGCCGGGCTACTACGCTGACTCCGCGCGCCTCCACCACGCGCAAGCCTCCTTGCCCGCATGAAAACGGTTCCTCCTGTCGAAAAGACCGACGCGCCTTCTGACGCGGACGTGGCCAGTCAGTTGCCCCCGCTCAAGTTCTGGCAGCTCTTCTGCCGCCTCTTCAGCTACACCGCACCCTATCGGCGGAAAAGAAACTGGCTCATCGCCCAAGTCATTCTCCGCTCCATCCTCCTCCCCGTCGCCGCGTGGGCCACAGGCGCGATCATCAACGGTCCCATCTCCAGCGGCAACCTCACCGGCATCGCCTGGTCTGTGGCCGCGTTCCTCCTGCTGCTCGTCGTCACCAATTACATGTTCTTTTACCGCCAGTTGCTCGCGCTCGAACTCGGCGAAGCCGTCGTGCACGACCTCCGCGAAAAGCTCTTCGCGCATCTCCAGCGGATGACCATGAGTTTCTACAACGAGTGGAAACCCGGCCGCCTCATCAGCCGCATGTCGAGCGATGTCGATGCCGTGCGCAACGGCATCCAGAGCACCGTCTTCGTCAGCGCCGTGCAGCTCGGCCAGATGCTCATCGTCGCCGCGATGATGCTCTACTACGATTGGCTGCTCTTCATGATCGTCCTGAGCATCGCGCCCATCATCTGGTGGCTGAATAAGATGTTCACTCAGAAAATCGGTGATGCGCAACGCGAGGTGCAGGAAAGCTTCAGCCGCGTCACCTCCGCTCTCGCCGAATCCGTCGAAGGCATCCGCGTGACCCAGGGATTCGTCCGCGAAGACGTGAATGCCGACTCCTTCCGCGCCCTGGTCGCCGATCACTCGCGCTACAACATGGGCGTCGCGCGCCCTTCCGCGGTTTTCATTCCGTTACTCGAGCTCAACAGCCAGTTTTTCGTCGCCGTCCTCCTCCTCATCGGCGGCTGGCGCGTGCTGCGGCCCGACAGCCTCACCGAAGTAGGAGACATCGTGCAATTTTTCATCCTGGCCAACCTCTTCTTCGATCCGATCCGCACCCTCGGCACCCAATACACCAACGCGCTGATGGCCGCCGTCAGCGCCGAGCGCATCTTCGACATGCTCGATACGCTGCCCGATTGGCAGGACGCCGACGACGCCGTGCCGCTGCCGCATCTCCAGGGCCGGGTGGAATTTAAAAACGTCAGCTTCCACTACAAACCAGGCCGGCCTGTCCTGCACGAGATCAACTTCATCGCCGAGCCGGGCCAAACCATCGCCCTCGTCGGCGCCACGGGCAGCGGAAAAAGCTCCATCACCAACCTCCTCACCAAGATGTATCTGCCAGCCTCTGGCGAAATCTACATCGATGACCTCGAAGTGCGCCGCATCCGGTCCGAGTCGCTTCATCGCCAGATGGGCATCGTTCACCAGCAGAGTTTCCTCTTCGAAGGCACCGTGCTGGACAACATCCGCTTCGCCCGGCCCTCCGCCTCCACCGAGGAAATCCTCGCGGCCGCCGCCAAGCTCGATTACCTGGAGCTCATCGAGCAACTCCCGAAAGGCTTCCACACCGAGATCACTGAAGGCGGCGCCAACCTCTCCTCCGGCCAGCGCCAGCTCATCAGCTTCACGCGCGCCCTGCTGGCCGATCCGCGCATCCTCATCCTCGACGAAGCCACCAGCGCCGTGGACGCCCACACCGAGGCGCGCATCCAGCAATCCATGGCCACATTGCTCCGTAACCGCACCAGCTTCGTCGTCGCCCACCGCCTCAGCACCATCCGCATGGCCGACGTCATCCTCGTGTTAGACCACGGCCGCATCGTCGAACGCGGCAGCCACGAAACCCTCCTCGCCCTACGCCGCATCTACCACAGCCTAAACAACACCGCCGCTCCTGTGTAAGTCATCGTCCACTGGAGGGCACCGCGCCGTCGGTGCCTAGGTTTGTTAGCGCTCTTGAGGTGAATGCGATGACCCTGCAGGAATGGTTGGGCCGTTCAATGTGAGATCAAGAGCAAACGATAGGCGGTTAGATATGCACTTTCCGCAAACGGAGAGCGTTCGCGATGACTGAGACTGAACTTAGGCTCATAGCTGCCCCCGCAATCATTGGGCTTAGTAGCACCCCGAAGAACGGGTAGAGCATGCCTGCTGCGATGGGGATACCAGCGGCGTTGTAGATGAAGGCGAAGAAGAGGTTCTGGCGGATGTTGCTCATCATGGAGCGGCTGAGACGGATCGCTTTTTCGATGCCTCGCAAGTCGCCTTTAAGCAGCGTGATTCCAGCGCTCTCCATTGCGACGTCGGTGCCGGTGCCCATGGCTATACCGACATCGGCTGCGGCGAGCGCGGGAGCGTCGTTAATGCCATCGCCAGCCATTGCGACGATGTGACCTTCCTCTCGCAGTTTACGAACGCGGGCGTTCTTATGCTGCGGCTCGACACCAGCTTCCACTTCATCAATGCCTAGCTGTTGTGCCACAGCGCGGGCGGTGCGTTCGTTGTCACCAGTGAGCATGATGACTTTGATGCCCAGCGCGTGCAGATTTGCGATGGCTTCCGCCGTAGATTCCTTCACTGGATCGGAAACAGCTAACACTCCTGCCGTGCGATCTTCGATGGCCACAAAAACTGCACCGTGGCCTTGTTCTTGCAATTCTGCAGCTTGCTCTTCGAGCAACGCCAAACCGCTCACCCCTAGAGATTTCAAGAATGGCGCTTTGCCGATGAGCAGCCGCCGACCATCAACTTCGCCGCTCACTCCCCCGCCTGTGGTTGATTCAAAGTTAGTCACCGTGCCCGGCTTAATGCCTCTCTCTGCGGCACCACTTACGATCGCGGCTGCGAGTGGATGCTCGCTGTGAGCCGCCACCGATGCAGCTGCAGCGAGCAGTTCCTGCTCCGAGACGTTAGAAGCGGTGATGACATTGGTGAGGCGCGGTTTACCTTCCGTGAGGGTTCCGGTTTTATCTACGATGAGCGTGTCCACCTTTTCCATTCGTTCGATGGCTGCGGCGTCTTTGATGAGCACGCCCGCCTGCGCACCGCGACCGACTCCGACCATGATGGACATAGGGGTGGCGAGGCCCAACGCACAGGGACATGCGATGATGAGCACCGCGACCGCGTTTACAATGCCGTAAGCGTAGCGCGGCTCCGGCCCGAGCCAGACCCATGCGGCAAACGTGAGCAGCGAGAGGGCAAGGACTGCTGGCACAAACCAGCCTGCGACTTTATCTGCGAGCCCCTGAATGGGTGCGCGGCTGCGCTGTGCTTGCGCGACCATATCGATGATCTGCGAGAGAACCGTGTCGCTTCCAACACGTTCGGCTTCCATCAGAAAACTACCCGTGCCGTTGACTGTGCCGCCGCTCACTTGATCTCCATTTGCTTTTCCAACCGGCATCGACTCGCCCGTTAACATCGACTCGTCGATGTTAGTCTTCCCGTCGATCACGCGTCCATCGACCGGAACTTTTTCACCGGGACGCACGCGCAATTGATCGCCCCGTTGCACTTCGTCGAGCGGCAGTTCGCGCTCTTCCCCGCCACTCACGACGCGTGCGGTTCGCGGCGCTAGATCCAGCAACGCGCGGATGGCATTGCCAGTGCGGCTGCGCGCGCGGAGCTCCAGCACTTGCCCGAGTAGCACGAGCACGGTGATAACCGCAGCCGCTTCAAAATAGATCCCGATCTTTCCGTGATGCTGAAATGATGGCGGGAATATGCCCGGCGCAAGGATGACGATGGCGCTGTAAATCCATGCCACGCCAACGCCGATCGCGATGAGCGTGAACATATTGAGATGCCGGTTCACCAGCGAGATCCATCCGCGTAAGAAGAAGGGCCATCCCGCCCATAGCACGACAGGAGTGCTAAGCGCGAACTGCATCCAACGCGAAAAGTCGCTGTCGACCCAAGCTGGCGCACTGGGAAAAAGGTGTGCCATCGCCACGAGAAATACCGGCAGCGAAAGAGCTGCGCCGATCCACATTCGGCGAGTCATGTCGTGCAATTCAGAATCTTCCTCTTCAACACCGGCAGTGAGCGTCTTGGGCTCCAGAGCCATGCCACATTTCGGACAGCTTCCCGGATGATCCTGCTCGATCTCCGGGTGCATGGGGCAGGTATAGACGGTCTTCGCGGCAGCTTTCCACGTTGGGTTTCGTTCCAGGGCCATGCCGCACTTTGGGCAGATCCCCGGTTTGTCCGACTCGACACCGGGACACATGGGGCAAAAATATTTTGCGGTAGGTTTGTGCTCAGCCGCTGCCTGGTTCGTTTCCTCGGCGGAATGCGTTCCGTGTCCGCCGCAGCACGAGTGCTCAGCGCTGCCAGCGGCGACGGGCTTTAGCTTGACGAGGTATTTCGCGGGCTCTTTCTGAAACGCTGCCAAGCACCCAACACAGCAGAGTTTTACCTCCTGCCCATCATGCACGAAAACGTAAGGTTCCCCATGTGATCCGAGTCTGGTGCCGGAGACGATGCATGCTTCGAGGGGATAAGGCTGAACAGAGTTATTCCCGGCGACGGAGGCCGCTGATTTCTCGCCTCCACAACATGAATGCGTCGTAGGAGCAGGAGCGATGTTCGCCTTTCCGCCGCCGCAGCAGGAGTGTCCCTCGTGTGTGTTTTTTGAAGTAGTCATGGCTATTTAGGATTAAGGGTTGCAGTGGCAGTCGAGGCAGCCGTGCGTTGCGCAAAGCTGGCAGGTTTGTTCAAGTCGCTCGCGGAGTTGCCGCCGCGCTCGATGGAGCCGCGCCTTGAGATTACCGCGCGTAATGCCCACCTCCTTCGCCACGGAATCCGCCGAGCCGCCATCTAGATCGGAGAGCTGGAGCACTTGCGCATAATCTGGGCGCATCGTCGGCAGCAGGCTGCGGAAACAGGCACAGGCCGTCTGTTCCAAGTCCCCTTCATCTTCGCCACTGAGCGTAGAATCTTCAGCAAACCGCTCCAGAGCTCTCGACTGCACAGCACGGCGGCGGTGCAGATCAGTTAAGACGTTGCGAAGGATGCGGTAGAACCATGCGAGGAGGTTTTCGTCGTGTGAAAGCGAACGGTCGCTCTTGAGTGCACGTAACAGGCTTTCCTGCACCGCGTCAGCAGCGAGTTGTTCGTCGCCGAGGCGGCGTTGCGCGAAGCCTTGGAAGGCGGCGAGATTGGCGAGGAGCGTCGTTGCTAGCGCGTCTTGTAGTTCGGGATCGGGAGTTGGCATGAGAGAATTCATTCTATCCTTGCTAACGCACGAGGACGAAAATGGTTACAGTCTCGCTCTATATAGACTCTCCTGCTTTTAACGCAGAGAAAGGTGAAATCTCTCTATTCGAGTTAAAACTATTTACCACTCCGTCGGTGCCTTGCAAAGGACGCGAGTCCCCCAACGAGTGCAATCTCTGCCCCCTCATTGCGCCGATCTCCTGATTCCCTCCACGCTCGCTCCTGGAATCGCGAAGCGTTGTTCTGCGACGGACGAGCTATCTCGCGGCACGAGTAAGCTTCGTGCGCCTGCACCTGCCAAAAACACACATATGGGTTCCGCAACTCGCGAAACGCAAAACCGCCTCCGCTGGCGTATTCCTTGGAAACATCGGATTCGCTAAATGAATCCCGACCCAGTATCCAAAAGCATGGCATCCTCCTTCCGCTCCATCTACCGGCACGGCTTCATCCGCGCAGCCGTCTGCATTCCCCGCGTGCGCGTCTCCGATCCCGCATACAACGTCGAGCACACCCTCGGCCTCGCGCGCCGAGCTTCCGACAACCACGCCGCCGTCGCTCTCTTCCCGGAACTCGGCATCACCGCCTACTCCAACGAAGACCTCTTCCAGCAGGACGCCCTCCTCGGGGCAACGCTCACCGGCCTGCAGCAAATCGTCGAAGCCAGCCTCGCCCTCAACCCTGTGCTCCTCGTCGGCGCGCCGCTCCGTTTCGAAGGCAAACTCTTCAACTGCGCCGTCGCCATCTACCGCGGACGCGTCCTCGGCATCACCCCGAAAAGTTTCCTCCCGAACTACCGCGAATTCTACGAGAAACGCCAGTTCACCGCCGCGCGCAACGCCGTCGGCAGCGAAGTCACCTTCCTCGGCCACCGCGTTCCCTTTGGCAGCGACCTCATCTTCGACGCCACCAACATCGAGAACTTCTCCCTGCACGTCGAGATCTGCGAAGACGTCTGGACACCCATCCCGCCCAGCACCTACGCCGCGCTCGCCGGAGCCACCGTCCTCACCAACCTCTCCGCCAGCAACATCACCATCGGCAAAGCCGATTACCGCCGCGACCTCTGCGCCTCCCAATCGGGCAAATGCATCGCCGCCTATCTCTACTCAGCCGCCGGACCTGGCGAATCCACCACCGACATGGCTTGGGACGGCCATGCCATGATCTACGAAAACAACGAACGCCTCGCTGAAGCCGACCGTTTCTCCGCAGAGGAGCAAATGGTCGTCGCCGACCTCGATCTCGAGCGCCTCGCGCAGGATCGCATGCGCCAGGGCAGCTTCAACGACGCCGTCTCCGATCACCGCGAAAAACTCCGCTCCGTCCGCCGCGTTCCGTTCGAATTCCAGATCCCTTCCGGCGAAATCCCGCTGCACCGCGACGTCGAGCGTTTCCCCTTCGTCCCGAGCGATCCTTCGCTGCTCCACGAGCGCTGCTACGAGGCCTACAACATCCAGGTCCACGCCCTCATGAAGCGCATGGAACACGCCAAAGTGGAGCACATCGTCATCGGTGTTTCCGGCGGACTCGACTCCACCCACGCCCTCATCGTCGCCGCCAAGACCGTGGACCAGCTCGGTCTCCCGCGGGAACGCATCCTCGGCTACACCATGCCGGGGTTTGCCACCAGCAGCTCCACCTTGAAAAATGCGCACGCCCTCATGCGGGCGCTCCGCATTTCGGCCACCGAGATCGACATCCGCCCGAGCTGCCTGCAAATGCTCAAAGACCTCGACCACCCCTACAGCCGCGGCGAAAACGTTTACGACGTCACCTTCGAAAACGTCCAGGCCGGGGAACGCACCTCGCACCTCTTCCGCCTGGCGAATTTCCACAACGGCATCGTCCTCGGCACGGGCGACCTCAGCGAACTCGCCCTCGGCTGGTGCACCTACGGGGTGGGGGACCACATGTCGCACTACAACGTCAACGCCTCCGTGCCGAAGACCCTCATCCAGCATCTGCTCCGCTGGGCCATCGGCAGCGGGCAATTTGATGAAACCGCCAACGCCGTCCTGCAGGCCATCCTCGACACCGAGATCTCACCCGAGCTCGTCCCCGGCGACGCCGACAACACCGCCGAACCCGCGCAAAGCACCGAAGCCAAAGTCGGCCCCTACGACCTCCAGGATTTCAACCTCTACTACATCACGCGCTACGGCTTCCGGCCGAGCAAAGTCGCCTTCCTCAGCGAGCACGCGTGGTCCAGTAGGGAACGCGGACGCTGGCCCGAAAACCTCCCGCAGGAAAAACGCCGCGAATACGATCTGCCCATCATCAAAAAATGGCTCGGCGTCTTCCTGTTCCGCTTCTTCCAGATCAGCCAATTCAAACGCAGCTGCCTGCCCAACGGCCCGAAAGTAGGCTCCGGCGGCTCCCTCAGCCCCCGCGGCGACTGGCGAGCCCCCAGCGACAGCGAATCCAAAGCCTGGCTCGACGAACTGAAAGCCAACGTTCCGGACTGAAGTGGTGTTTTGTTAACCCACACCGTCGCTTTCAGTTATTCTCTGGTCGAAACCGCTGAGAACGAGTCATCTTGCACGGATCAGACCCGCGGCAATTTCGTTTCCCTATGCGCACGATCGTAAACCAAGAATGAGGCGAAACAGCGTTTCGTCTAATCGTTGTTAGGCCACTCCCATGTCTGACCACACAATCCATCTAATCGGAGGCGAGGACGACGAGACGGCCACCCTCACAACGGAGCCGCGTGATGGTCGCTGCCATATCACTTTTCGTTATCGCGACCGAATCATCGAAGCGAGCGCGACAGATTACTTCGAGGCATTCAGCCAGATTCGATTGCAGTTAGAGCCAGAGCGGCTGATTCCGCTTTGCTACGGAGCCAGTCTCAACGTCTTTCCGTCTGGCATGGCTCGCGACATGGGTTCGGGTTTGTCCGCATACCGGCTGACTATCGGGCGGCGTGCTTCCCGAGACGACTTGGTTCGCATCTTTGACTCAGGGCTGGACGTTGTTCCTGCGTCCGTGGTTAACCAAAAGCAGCACTATGATGACTGGATTCAATCGCCCAAGGTCTAACCATGCGCTGCGGCGCACACGCGTCTCGGTCACGCCTGCTGCTTCCAGCCTCCGCCTTTCCCCCACCACGCAGCAGCGGCGCCCGAGCCGCGTGTCGCTGAGCTTGGGGTCGTTAGGCGATTCTACACGTTCCCTGTGAACGAAGCTTTTCACACATGGAGCAGGCAGACCAAACCAAGAGGCGATCACTACTGCATCTATCACTTATCGTCGCGCTGCTTGTCATCGGTGCCCCATGCCTTCTCGTTCTATCCTTCTGGATCTTCCGCAGCGTCGAGTTACTCAGTGACGGATGCCACTGCGGACGCAACCGAGAATACTTGCGCCTTACAACCGCCAAGTATGGCAGCACCATCTACAACCTCCGCGTTGTCACACCCGGAAGCACAGATCCAGCACACCATCACGACTATTGGGATGCTCAGACCTCAGGCACGCGTAGCGTTCCACGTTGGACGCTCATACCGTCCGGACGCCAGACCGAATAGCATCCAATCGTCTAACCAAGCGCTGCAGCGAATGCCTCGAAGCTGTCACGTCTGCTGCTTACGCAGCACCCGCGCCATCTCCGCGTCATCTCCGCGTCATCGCTGAGCTTGAGGCCGTTATGCGACTACGCTACAATTTGATATGAAATGCCCAAAGTGTAACGCTACGATGGAGATGGGCGAAGTCTGCCTCCAGCAATCTCTTGTCGATCAGCTCATGCAAGGTCCTACACCAACGGAGGTTCAGTTTATCTCGAAAGCTAACGAGGATATCATCCCACTAGGTATTTCTAATACCACCAATCATGAAGGAGCAGGTGACTTCC
>DASVRY010000209.1:0-4410 GCA_036388395.1 Chthoniobacteraceae bacterium | reverse complement strand
GCAACGAACGAGGCGTCCCCCCGGAGCCGCGGCTGGTGCTTGTGGAAGGCAAATGGCGCTCGGGATATACACCGCGGAAGCCGAGAGGCCGGGGAGTGGAGGCGTGACACCGTCGAGCATCAGCCGCCTCAGCTGAGCGTCTGATCGTAAGCTGAGTGCACCAGCTCGCACATCTCTCGCGCGGAGTTTTTGGCCTCTCAAGACCAGTTCCGCGGCTCGTCATTTACTCGAGAAGATAGTCGTTGCCAGCAAGCCAGCTGATCTGCTTCTCTCCGCCGTCTCTCAACTCCCCCTGTTTATATGGTCATGAGGAAAGCTCTCGCTGAAGGTCACGCCGCGCTACACCAGCTCCTGCGTCGTTATGGGTCCCGATCTGATACTCCTGCTCTGGCGGGGCGGGCTCGTCGACATTCCGCTCCGGAGCCGCTGGAAAGCCGGATCGCGCCGGCTGGGGCTTTTACCGTCACCTTTACCAACCCCGCGGATGGATCGACAATCGGGAGCTCGCCGGAGGCGGTGACGGTCGACTTCAGCCAGAACGTCCTGCTGCCAACGGCGCAGGCCTCCGACCTCACGGTCGACAACCTCGCGGCCAGCGCATTCACCGTGGTGGATGGAGACACGATCCGCTTTTCCCTGCCCGCCCCTGTGGCCGATGGGGTACATACGATCGGCATTGCTGCGGGTGCCCTGCAGGATGTGCAGGGGACGCCATTGGAGGCGTTCACCGCGCAGTTCACGCTCGACCGCACAGCGCCGCGTGTGATCTCCACGACTGTTCAACCTGGTGATGTCATCGCTCCCGGGGAACTAACTTACGTGGTGCAATTTAGCGAACCGCTCGCCATCGCGAATCTCAATAATAGTGACTTCGCGCTCGTCGCCGTCGGCCGCGGAGAGACGATCATCTCGAGCAGCTTTGGCTACAACGACGCTGGCGACACGCTAACCATCAACTTCGACACGCTCCCGGACGACCGCTACGTCCTAACCCTGCTGAGCGGAGATAGTCGGTTTGAAGACGTCGCTGGCAATGATCTCGATGGGGAACTGGATAGTGCTCCACTTCCGCCGAACGCCTCCGGCAATGGCACCGCAGGCGGAGACTTCGCGATTAGTTTCACAGCAGATGCTGAAAGCTCGCCTTTCTCCGGCACCTTCCTGCCGGTGCTTCCCGGCGGCAGCCTTGTGCAAAAGGGAACGCTGAGCACCAGCATCAGCATGGGAGGGGACATCGACACCTTCACTTTCGAGCTTCAGGCGGGCGAGAACATCACCTTTGTCGCTGAACCCGGGGCTTCGCTCCGCCCGAACATCACCTTCACCGCTCCCAATGGCACAGTGTTGGGAAGCAACTCTGCTGAAGCTGTCGGGAGCAAGGCTACTCTGCAGACGATTACCGCTCCAACCACGGGCACATACACCCTCGCGGTCGAAGGGGCCGGTGGGACGACTGGACTCGTAACGGTGCAGGCGGTTCTTAATGCTGCCGTGGAGAGTGAGGCCGGTGATGGCGGGGGGAATGAGACTCGCCCCACCGCACAGAGTCTGGATGGGAGCTTCATCAGCCTTGGCGGGAATGCTTCGCGCGGCGCAGTGCTCGGTCTCACAGATCTCGCGGCGGGCGCGCTGCCCACGGAAGCGGAGCCGAATAACACAACTGCTCAAGCCAACGTGGCCACGGCGAACTTTATCAGCGCTCC
Organism: Chthoniobacteraceae bacterium; assembly: GCA_036388395.1. Taxonomy (GTDB): domain Bacteria; phylum Verrucomicrobiota; class Verrucomicrobiia; order Chthoniobacterales; family Chthoniobacteraceae; genus DASVRY01. The sequence goes on along the minus strand of DASVRY010000209.1, from coordinate 2,707 downwards.
TGGAAATCTGTACCAGCTGGCTTTGCAGGGAAATCGCAGCACAGCTACCGAAACTGATTTCTTCAACATCGGCACCATGCAGGCGGGCGATGTTATTACCATCAGCATGGTTGGAAGCACTGGAATGCGTGGCACGATGGGCGATTCGCTGGTCACTCTGCATCGGGGCTCGGGCGCCGCACCTGTTCAGGTTGCTCAAGACGACGACGGCGGTGCCGGCGGCGACTCACTCATCTACCGTTTTACGGTTCCCACGAACGACGTCTACTACATCGAGGCACGTGGCTTCAGTAGCAACGTGGGCACCTACCAAGTCGGCGTTTACCTCGAGAACGCCGGCTCGGCTCCAGTGACAGGTGGTGGTTTCTCTCAGGAAAGTGAGCCTAACGACACAGCCGCGGGCGCAAATAACGCCTCCACCTCCTGGCGCCAGGTGCAGTATCTATCTCGGACCGGTGGCACCATCGTCACTGGCGACGTGGACACCTACCGCTACTTCTTCAATGCGGGAGATCTCGTGACGGTAAACCTGGATTCCACATCCACTGTCGATGCACGCGTGTCCCTGCTCAACGCCGCCGGAACAGCCATTGCATCGGAAGACGGGAGCAGCTCCGGGCCTGGGATAGATTCCCCGATTTACTCGTTCCGCATTCCGAGCAGCGGGACCTACTTTGTGGAAGCACGAGCAACGGGTGGCACCGGCTCCTATAATGCTGATGTCTATCTCTCCTCGACTACCCCGCCGCCTGTCCCGGCGATTCGGTCGGACTTCTATTCTTTGACTCTGCAGACGGGTGAGACTGCCACATTTGGTCTGAAGGCGAATACCCTCGGATCCGCCCGGTTCGAGCTTCAGAACGCCGCTGGGACGGTGCTCGCGCTCGGCTCCACGGGCGGAGAGAATGTAGACAGTAGCATCGATAATTTCACCGCATCAACGTCGGGAACTTACTATATCCGTGTCGCTGGGGATTACGGCGTGGAGTATAGTCTCGTTGCGACAAAGAACGCGGATTTTGACACAAGTAGCAACAGCACCTTGGGAACTGCGCAACCACTTGGGCCTTTCAAGCTGGTGCTCGGTGCAATCGAATCCACCGCTGACGCCGACTTCTATACGTTCGAGGTTCCAGAGGGCGGGAGTACAATCACCATCACCACAAGCGCGCCTCCGGAAAGCGCGCTCAACCCACTTCCGAGCGTAAGTGCATCCCTGGAGCTCTATGATCCTGCGGGATTCGCGGTGGCAAACGCTGACTCCGGCGCTCCGGGCAGCAGCACACGGCTATCCCATACCGTCAGTTCCGCCGGCACTTACACGATCGCCGTGCGTGGAGATGCGCCCGGTGATTACCTTCTGCAGATTGCCGGTGCGAATACTACCAACGATGCTCCGCTGCTCGAGGCGAACAGCCCACTTCTGCTCGCCCCGATCAACGAAGATGCAACTACTAACAGCGGCACGCTGGTCGGTGATCTCATCGGGACCAGCATCATCGATCCAGATGCGAATGCGTTGCGCGGCATAGCTGTCATTTCCGCTGCGGACTTGCACGGCCAGTGGCAGTTCACGACCAATAGCGGTGGGACTTGGACTGCCTTCGGCGCTGTTGGGGATCAGAATGCCCGACTCCTCGCAGCGAATCCGCAAACGGCTGTAAGGTTTGTGCCGGTTGCTAACTACCATGGACCTGGCGAGGGATTGGCATTCCGGGCGTGGGACCAGACGATTGGTATGAATGGTGGGCTTGCAGACGTGACCACGAACGGTGGTTCAACTGCTTTCAGCACCGGTTTGGCGAAGGGGTCAATCCAGGTGAGGTCCGTCAATGACGCCCCCGCCTTCTCTCTCCCGGCCCAGCCAAATCTCTCCATCCCAGAGGACATGGGGATGCAGTTCCTTACTTCGTTTGCCACCGGGCTCTCGAGTGGAGACGGTTCCGATCAGGCACTTTCGTTTGCCGTCACGAGCAACAACGCCGCGCTTTTTTCCGTGCAGCCGGCGATCGATCGCGCCGGGACTCTCAGCTACACTCCGGCACCGAACGCCTTTGGAATAGCGACGGTTACGGTCAAGCTCGTCGATGACGGCGGAACCGCCGATGGAGGTGTCGACACTTCCGTTCCCGAAACCTTCACGATCACGCTCGAGCCAGAAAATGACGGGCCGACGAATAGTGTCCCGGGAGCGCAGCTCATTCGCCAAGGGCAGCAAATCGTTTTCTCCGCCAGCAACGGAAACGCAATTTCTGTGGCAGATCCAGATGCAGGAGACGCGTCGGTGCAGGTCTCGCTGACTGCGTCCTCTGGAGCGCTGGCTCTTCCGTCGAGCATTGGCCTTACCTTTATCACCGCCGATGCGCAGAACCTGGTGTTCAGCGGCACTCTTCAAGACATCAACGCTGCACTTCAGGGGCTGAGCTATACTCCTGACCCGAGCTTGGCGGGAACGTCGACGGTCCGGCTAATCACCAACGACTTGGGGAATACGGGTGGCGGCGAACTCACCGCGACGAGCATCATCGCTGTCACGACTTCGGCGGTCCTTGCTTTCACCGACTCGGCCACCTTTACCGATGCTGGCGGCGACCTCGTTGTAGTCCGGCTAAAAGGCGGCGGCTCGGGCGAGATCTGGTTTGCACCGGGTAGGTCCGACGTGACGGCGTTGGTGCTTTCGGGAACGAGCGCGAAGTCGACGCTTTCC
>DASVRY010000208.1:0-13075 GCA_036388395.1 Chthoniobacteraceae bacterium | reverse complement strand
ACGTGAGCATCATTCAGGTGCCAGAACCCGCCAGTTGCCTGCTTATGGCCGCAGGTGCGGTCATTTGCGGAGGCATGCGGCGAGTGAAACGGAACAGCTCTCCATCGCTATGAGGACCGCCCCAGAGAAACCCGGGCGCTCAGTGGCTCATTGGCAAAGAAGTCGCTGCGGCTGGGTGCGATTCAGCGCCGCTTTCTGCGCGCTGCTTCTGTTGCTCGGCGGCTCGATCTGCGCACAGGCTGCTCCCGTTGATTTGAGTGCGCGGGTGCGGGTTACGACATCCGAGCCGCGCTCGAGCCTCGACCGGCAGACCGGCCGCATCACTTCCACCGTCCAGGTGACGCTCACCAACACCGGCGACCGCGCGATCGAAAAGCCGCTGCACGCCGCGATCTTCTTCACCGCGGAAAGCGGAACGCTCGACGGCCTGCAAGTCCCGGGCGCGAGTGGCGGGGTGGGACAGCCGCCGTATCAAACGTTCTTTCATGACCTGAGCGGCAGCATCGCGACTGAGTTGGCACCAAATGCGAGTGTCTCCTTTGCCTTGCGATTCACGCCTGCCGTGGGGGCGCGGCTTTCCTATCGAGTGGTGCCGCAAGGAACCGTCAACTGCGATCCGGTGGCGAATGCCGGCGGACCGTATTCTGCGCCAGTGGGCCAGGACTTGGCCTTTACCGCGGCGGCGTCGAGTGATCCCGACGGCGATTCGCTCACTTTCTCCTGGGACTTCGGTGATGGCTCGCCGCTTTCGACTGAACCAACGCTATCGCATCGCTATTCCATCCCCGGCGCCTACGAAGCCGTGCTCACGGTGCGCGACTCCAAAGGGGCCAATGCGACTGCACGAGCCGCCGTAAATGTCGCGCCTTCCGAGGCCTTCGCCCTTGCGCGGGTGCGGACACTGGATGGCTCCGGCCTCCCGCTTGGCGCGGTCGAGATCGAGGAAACGCTCGGCGGAAGCAGCGTAGCTTCGCGGAGTCAATCCAGCTCCGGCTTCACGTCGCTCGGACGGGGTGCTGGCGATTACGTCTGGAAATTCTCGCGTGCGGGTCATCTGCCCGTCTGGCGGAGAGCTTCGCTGACAGAGAATGCCGTCGCGATCGTGGCGAATCCCTGGCTGCAACGGCAGGCGACAGTAAGCACGCCCATCTCGCCGATTTCCGAAGCGAAGCTCACCGCGAGCAACGTGGAGGTGCGGTTCGCAGCGGGAGCATTCGATCAACCCGCCAACGCAGTGCTCACCACCCTGCACACGCAGACGCTGCCCTTTCCGCTGCCGCGTGGGTGGAGTCCGCTCGCTGAGTTTCACCTTGGGCTGAATCAAGAGCCGACGAATCCCGGAAGCGCGGCGCTGATCCTGCGCGGCCCGCTTCCGTCGGGTGAAGAAGCGGCTTTCGTGCGCTTCAATGAAACGCTGCTGAAATGGGAGACGGTGGCCTTGATCACTGGCACGGGCACTACTGGGACGAGTGCGCCAGTCCCGGGCGGCGGCACCTACGTAATCGCAGTCCGCGATGCGGGTGAGGGAGCTCCGCCTCAGCCGCAAGTCGGGGAGCCGCTGCTCGCGACCAGCGCCACTATCGATCCGAGCGGCCTCTCCGCCAGCGGCACGGTTTCGCCAGCAGTCTCTGTCGCCAGCCGCGACGCGGCCTTGGTAACCACAACCGCGCGGGTGACCTTTGGGAGCACGGCACAGCTTCCGAGTGGACTATTTTTCCGCACCCGGATCTCCGAGAGCTACACTCTGGTTGGCGGCGGCTCTGCGCGCACACCCGATTACGACACGACGATCGCCGCTTACCGGCGCCCGGCGAACGCGCTATTGGCCGAGTTCCCGCTCCGTCCGCAGTTGCTCTTCGGAGCTGGAGAATTGCAGGAAGCAACGGTGAAAGCCGATCTGCACGCGGATGGCTTTGCTGGCGTGGTGGTGACCAGCGCGGGCGCGGTGCTCGCCCGTGACGGCGTGCGCGTCACAGTTCCGCCCGGTGCGACGGCAAACGTACAGGTCGCGGAGATATCCACGTTGGATCCGGCGACGTTCCGCAGCGTGACGGGCGGCATTCTCCCGGCTCGCGCATTTCAGCTGAACATCGGCCCGCTGCTCCAAGGGGCAGCGCTGGAGCTGGCGTTCCCGGCCCTTGAGCCTAATGCGCATTACGTGCTCGGGTCCGTGATTGGGGATTCCGCGGGTGCTGGCGTGACGCCGCTGGAGCGATTTGTTTCCAATGCGCAGGGCGTTCTTGCCAGCGCCGAGCCGGCAAGTGGTGATCGCCTCCCGGGCATCCAGGGTAGCGGCGATTACGTGCTCCTCCGCGTGGATGGGCCGCAGGCATTGATCAAAGGTGTGGCGCGAAACGCCAGCGGAGAAGCCGTGGCTGGTCTGGCGGTGCGGATTGCGGAGCAGCCATGGCTCGTCTTTTCGGAGGCGGCAGGCGCTTACCGGATCATCGCCCCTGTAGGAGCGGCGCAGCTCACGATTATCGATCCTGCCGATGGGAACGAAGGGACAACGCTGCTCAACGTCACGGACGCCGCGCAGACCTTGCTCTCGGATGCGACCACCACGCCGACGCCTCCGCAGGTGAGAGCGTGTGATCCCGTGGATGGTGCCGTGAACGTCCGCTCCGTGACGCCGGTGATCGTAAGATTCAGCGAGCCGGTGGTGAACTTCGGGCCGACCAGTCTGGAACTGCGTGGGGCCGCTGGGAGCGTAATTCCAGGTGCTCTCTCGCTAAACGCCGCCCGCACGGAAGCAACCTTTCTGCCGACGAATCCTCTGGCTCCGGGTGTCCTTCACGAAATCGAAGTTTCTGGCGCACTCAAGGACGCGACTGATCTCCCGCTCGCCGGCGCCCGCCTCTTCACCTTCACGACGGCGAACTCTGCCGTGCGCGGAGCGGGAGCGCAGCTGGTAATCTTCGAGCCCGGGGCGGACAATGTCCCGCCGGTAATTGGTTCGCAGCTCGTCGGCTACAGCGCTGCTCCCGGCAGCACGCACGTCGTCGCCTCCGGCAGCGCCGGCACGGCCGATCCGCAGGTGCCCGTAGTTCTGGTGAACCAGACCACAGGAGAGACCGCGACCGTCTTGAGCAAACCGGACGGGAGCTTCGCAAACTTCATCAACGCGGTTGAGGAGGACTTCATCAGTGCCGTCTTCGTGAATGCCAACGGCACGCGTGTCGAAATCGCCGCGAGTATACAGGTTTTTGATGATGGACGCGTGGGCCTTTATGGGCCGGGCGGGATCCTGGAAGCCGAAAGCGACGGTGGGGCGGTAGAGGTGCAGGTCGCGCCCAACTCGGTGCGCGGGCGGAACGTCTTCAAGGTCGCGCGGCTGAATTTTGCCGAGATCCAGGCGCTGCTGAATGGCACCGTGCCAGCGGACGGTGCCGCGGTGATCGGTGGGGCAAGATTCGAGATGGAAGGGGAGACGCTTTCCGACGGTGCCGAGATCAGCATACCGGCTACCGCCGCGACGCTCGGGCTGCCTCCAGGGTCGGATCCAGCCGCGGCCAGTTTCGCCCTGGCGACAGTGCGCGAAGTCTTCGGCGTCAAAGTCTTCGAGGTGCTCGATAAGATGGAGTTCCGCGACGGCAAACTGACCACTGCTTCACCGCCGTTCCTGGGAGCAGTCGTCGGCGGGCCGATGATGTTTCTGAAGCTGGCCAATGGCGGGAAGGCCGTGGTTACAGGCCGGGCGGTCGCGTCCACCCTGGGTGGTGTTGGAGTAGAGCAGCCCGTCCCAGGGGCGGTTGTGACATATCACCAGCTCGGCCTGGGCGGTGGGCGCCCGATCGGAGGTGGCGAAATTGTCGCTGTCGCGGATGAAAAGGGGAGCTACCGGCTTCTCGTGCCGCTCGCGTTCTTCGACTTCCAGGGCGACTCGCTGCTGCTTAATGGGCTGAGTCCGTTGCAGCCCTCCCGGATTGGCACCGGGAAGGCGACCTTGATCCCTTCCCCAAACCTCGCTGCGGCGATCGGCAACGTGGTTTTCGCCAGCTCGGCGGCGGAGCCTCTGACGCCCGACACGCAAGCGCCGCGGATCTCAGCGCGCCTCGCGAAGAACGATTTTTCCCCACAACCTGGACAGGCCTTCGAGATCATTGTGCAGGCGATCGACAATGTTTCGCTGCCCGAACTGACCGTCACATCTCCAGCTGTCCTCGAAGAGCTGTCATCGCAGGAAGGAACCTTCGACCGTCAGAATCGCTACACCGTCCTCGCGCCTGCGGGGGCAATTCCGGTCACCGTGACCGCGGCCGATGCGAAGGGCAACACGCAGACTGTAACGTTCAATTTCTACGTGGGAGCGGCGCCACCAGCCGCATCGTTTCTGATCGACCCCGCGGACACGGATCCGCCTTTTGTCCTCCGCTCGGAACCGATCCAAGGCGACGCCGTCTTCGATTTCCGGCGGAGCGTGAAGCTGGTGTTCAATGAGCCGATCGATGCGCGATCCCTGCGCGATCTGGCCAACGGTGCCGTTTTGACGCCCGCAGCGGGTTCGCCATTCGTGAGCATCAGCGCTGAGAACAGCACTCTCGAGCTCTCCTATCCGACGCTCAAGGCGGGCGTTGATTACACGTTGAGCCTCAGTCCAAATCATTACCGGGATCTCGCGGGTAACGGGATTGATCAGGATCGGATCAACGCCGCCGCGGATCGGGTGAGGACGCCCTTCGTGCTCTCGTTCAGAACGCGGGGCAAAGATGCGGTGAGTGGCCTCGCGATTGAGAACGGGGGAGGCATGGCCGCGTCTGCGGATGGCACTGTGCTCTACGGACTGGAACGCGGCCAAGGTGGACTCCTGCGCACCTACGTCGCCGCACCGAACGGGAGTTACACGCTGGAAGCAGTAATTGAGCTACCGGAGACGCCCCGGGATCTGGTTGTGATTGATGACTTCGATCTCGTCGTGCCGGATCCTCAGAACCTCGTCGCACGGCAGCGGAAACGAATCCCGAACGCGCAGGTGGTGTTGGTGGTCGGCGGTGAAGTGGGCGCCTTTTCCTCTGAAGGGTTCCAAGGTGCGGGCCCTTGGGTAGCGGCTTTCTACAGGGTCCCCGGCGCCCCGCTCGAGCGGCTATTCGTCCATCGTGTCACTGAACTCGGCCCCAGCCTGCTGCTGAAAATCGCGTATGAGCAGGGCCGGATCGGCATTCTCGAAAGCGGGACTGAAGCGACGGGAGTGAACCTCCTCAACCTACAACTCTACTTGTGGACGCAACATCCTCTCGCCGCAGGAGTTCCCGAGCTGAATCTCGATGAAGCCGGATCGGATCTGAACAACGACGGCGACTACGGCGATCTCGGTGAGCAGATCCCGCTGCCTTCGGATGAGCCAAGGATCGGATTTATCAACTCCGGCCTGATCACCACTGCGACTCCACCATCCGGGGAGCGGGTCAGCGACTTTGCGCTCGCGCTTGGTGGACGCTTCATGAGCGCAGTCACGGTTCAGCGTGCTGGTGGGACCTCTCACCTGCGGGTGTTGCGCAGCCAGGATCTGCCGGTTGCGCCAGGCAGTGCCGCGGCGGAGGCCCTCCTGCCGGAAGAAGGTAAACGTGTTTTCAATCTCTTCGGAACCGAACTGGAAACCGGAACTGCCGCGCGTTTCGCGAATCTGATCCTGGTGTCTGCCGGAGAGCGGCTCCTGGTCTATGAAATCTCCGGCAACGGCGGCGCGTTGCAGTTCCTCACGGGGATCGACTTCCCGAACGGCTCGGGCCGGGTGCAGTCGGTCCAACGGGTCTCAAAGGTTTTCGGCTGGGAGCCGGAAGGTATGCTCGCAGTGGCGACGAGCACGGATGTTTTCTACCTCGATCCGCGCCGCCTGCTCGAGCCTGTGCAGAACGGGCTGAGCCCAGCGTTTTCTGGTGTGGTGCGCGACTTCGGCGTCGGCGCGCGGTCCTTTGTCGCGCTGGCAAACGGAACGGTGGCGGTCGCTCTCGGGAGTCGTTCGCGGCTGAATGAATCAGTCCAGGACGTGGTCTTTACGGTGAACTCGGTTTTTGCTGAGGACGTTAATCAAGCTGAAGCCGTGGAAGCAGCGATCATCGACAACCCGCCACCGCCGTCGCCACCGGTAATTCGCGAGTCTCAACGGCAACTCACGAAGCCCACGGAGCCGCAGGGCCCGACAAATCCGAGCGTGTCGCTGCTGGAGGTGGTGGCTGACAATTTCGCTGCACCGCCGGGAGAAATCCCGTTGGTGAACGCGTTGTCTCACGACGAGGCGATCTTCAATCGCCCAATCGTCGTCGCGAACGCCATCGCGGCCGCTCGCGTTGCGAACGCCACAGTCTACGTGCATGCAGACCTGCTGCCAGGTGACGTGACGCCTGGTGCAGGTTTTCCCAAGTGGAAGAAGGACGGGCTCTCGGCCGGCGCGGGCAAGTCGCTCACCGTGCAAAAGAGCCTCTCACTTGTCGACAAGGTCGACTACTTCCTCGATCTAAAACCTTACACAGAGGTGTTGCTGGAGTGCGAGGGGGTGCCGCTCCGGCTGAATATCTACCCACCGAATGTGATGGATAAAGAGATCGAGCTGGAGCCCGTAACAGAGGCGCTTGAGAGCGCGTTTGATAAACTCTCGGACGCGTTTAAGGCCACCTCCACCGGGTTGGTCACTGGGGAGTTTGCCGTCGAGTTTCCCGAGGAGGCGCAAGTGACTTTCGGCGCCTCCTTTAAAGAGTGTCCGACCAGCAACCAGGTCTTCTTCGCGCCGCGTGCCACGGCCACTCTCAGCCCACTCATCGGGCTCTCTGGGACGGTGAAGCTTGGACCCAAGCTCCCAGGCATCGGTGAGGCCAACGTGTTTGTGGAGCTATACGGAAGGGTCAACCTTGAAGGGACCATCGAACGCGTCGTGGACGAAACGGCGTGCGGCGAGTGGCGCGGCCACTTCTCTTTGCCTGCCGTCGTCGGGGTCGCCGTCGGCGCGAAGATCGAGGTGGGGAATTCGTTTGGCGAGCCGATCGTTTCGGCGGAGCTCAAGGTGGACGCGCCAGTTCAGGTGACCAGCCAGGTTACGGTTAAGCCGAGGTGGATCATCGAAAGCTCGGTGGCCGCCATGTTCCCCGGGATCACCGGCACGCTGGAGGTCGAGTTCAACTTCATGGGAGGCAAACTGACCAAAGAGTCCAGCCTTCAACTCGTAGGACCTACGCCTCTCATCGATCCACCATTGGTCACGCCACTCGCCACTTTTCCTTTCGAATGATTTCCCCGCTCCCACTCCACTCCCTGCGGAATTCCCGATCGTTCGTGATCCGCTTGTTCATCGCGTTGTTCCTGCCGGTCGCTGCTGGGGCGGACGACCAACTGAACGGGGTGCTCATCTCCGCCCGTCAGGGCGTCACTCTTCGCGTGAACGGCTTTCCTCTGCACGTGGGTTCGGCCGCCGAGCCGAGCACTCTGACTTATGAGCTGAACGCGTATCTCAAGCAGGGGCCCAATGTTTTCGAGCTGACGTTTCCGCGGCCAAACCTCGCCGGAGGTGAGAATACCCTCATCCGATTCCGGCTCGAGCATCTCGCCACGCCTGCGGCTACCGAGGTCGCGCTCTTCCAGATCGAGCGCACTCTCGCGCGGGCAACATCCGAGGATACTTCTGTCGTCCGTCCTCTGGTCGAGACTGCCCTCCTGAATGGCGGCAGCGTGCCTCGCCGGCAGATCGATACGACGTTGCCAGAAGCAGGGTTTGCTTTGGGGATATGGCGGATCAATGAAGCCTTTGCTTCTCATCAAGTCGCCGAGGCCATCCTTCAGGATAAGTGGTCGCTCACGGCAGCCGTTCCGCAGGCACGGCTGCTCACGCTGCCTTGGGACGGTGAACCTCCCGTGCTCACCGATGCTGATCGCGGTGCCATTCGCGCGCTGGTGGGGCAAATCCACGAGGCCATCAGCACGTTGAACCGCCCCGCGATCACCAACCTTTTTGCATCGAAGACCGCACGGTTTGCAGTGGCCCGCGCGCAAACCGAGGAGACTGTTCGCGCAGCGTTGCTCAGCGGCTTCACCAACTTGCACGGGACGACGCCCCCGTTTGTCTTTGCCGCGCCGGATTTGAACGCGCTGGAGTTCACAACGGTTCCCGGCACCGCCCTCATCCACGTCCACAGCGGTGGCGAGCCGCCGATCAAAGCGGTGAGTGGAACCTCCCGATTCGGGAAAGCCATCTTCGTCGCCCGCATCCAGGGAGAATGGCGACTCGTCGATTGATCGCGAACCCAGATCACGGATTCATGAGCGACGCCTTTATCAATTGCGGGATCCGCAGCAGCGCTGCATGGGTGCGTCGTGCGGCGTTGGTGATCGGCGGAACAGTTGCTTGCGTGATCGCGTCCTGGACGTCGATCGCGCCGGCTGCGGAACCGCTCACCACGCTGGAATACAAGATCGTCGGGGCCACACTCGAAGCTTCGCCAGCGGTGCTTTCGGTGCCGAAGGGGGTGCCGGGCTCGATCGCCGTGAAGCTCTCGGAGGGCTTTGTGCCTCCAGCTGGGTCGTTCATTGAAGGGAGTTTGCGGGGGCCTTCTTTTCCGGCGCGGCGGTTGGTGGGGCAGGCGGGAAAGCCGCTGCTGTTGCCGCCGCTGAATCTGGTGGGGGATTATTCGCTGGACGGGATCCGGCTCGTGGATGCAAGCGGAAACGTGATCCTCGAGGGTGCTCCGGGGACGGTCGCGGTGAAGGTTTTCGACGAGGTGCTTATTTCGCGGGTTACTTCGCGGCCGCTGACGCTCGAGGAGATTCAGGATAAGGGGATCGTCATCGATGAGCAAAATTTCCGCGCAGTGGAGTTCGAGGTCGGGTTTGTGCTCGATGGGAAGACGATCCCGGTGAAGTTCCCTGTGGTTGCGCCGAGTTTCAAGCAGCAGACGGAGCTCATTCCTGCGGCGGAACTCGAGGAGCGGCTGCGCCAGGCGGAAGAGATCAATAACGATCTCGCGGGTAACGTCGTTTTGCCCAAGGAGCTGGAGACGGCGAATCTCGACATTGAGATCAAGGGGATCAACTTCCAGGCGGTTGACGAGGATGGCGGCGATGTGGGCCTGAAGATTCCGCCGATTCCCGCGCTCATGATCATCCCGGGGAACATCGGGTTCCTGAACCAGTTCTTCAGCGTGATGATCTTTACGGAAAATGGCGCGCCGCAAGGGAGCGGCCTGAGCGTCCGCGGAGTGAGCGCGGAGCTATCTTTGCCACTGGGGCCCGATCGCGTGGCGGGAACATTTACGGCGCCGGGAGATGATCCGCTGCGCTTTGCACGCGTCGGCACGAGCGCAGTGATTCAACCCGTACAGCCCGTGCGCCAACTCGGGCCGGATGGGGTGCTCGGCACAGCGGACGACATCGAACGGCTGCAGCCGGGGAATACCGGTCAGGGCGAGTTTCTTGTCGAAGGGCTGCAGGAAGGTTTGCACGTCATGGATCTGAAGCTCAACGCCACGCTGGAAGGTCTGGCCGCGGGTCCCGTGCAGATCCAAGGAAAGGCCGCGGGCAGTGTGCTCGTGCGGAACCCGAAGTTCTCACTCGCCTTTGCGCATCCGCGAACAGTCCGGACCGGCGAGCCGTACGAGGCCTTCGTAACCATCCTGAATACGGGTGCGGCGCCAGCGAATCTCGTCAACGTGACGCTCAACCGCAACAGCATCAGTGGCGGTGTGCTCGAGAGCGAAGAGACGGTGCAACTGGGCACGATTTTGCCGGGGCAGACAGGGACGGCGACATTCCGCATCCGGGCGCAGCGCACCGGCGCGATCACTTTCTCAAACCTCACGACGAGCGATGACTCTGTCGTCGGCCGCTTTCGCCTGAAGGCAGGCGTCGATGAGCGCGGCGTCGCGCTATCTCCAGACACGCTGGTGCTGCCGGATTTCGTCGATGAACTGCCCGCCGAGCTTGTGCTTGCGGCGAATCGCGTTCTCGGTCAGGCGTTGAGCATTGCCAAGGCGGGGCAAACGCCTGCGGGAGTGACGCGGGTGAGCATGTCGGCTTTGAAGCAGAAGGCGTTGGAGCTGGCGGAGGCGGGGCAGCGGGTGCGCTACGGCGAGCCGCTGGCGCGGGTGCTCCCGGACCTGCTGCTCGACTGGCAGGGGGCTCGTGATTTCAGCGCTGGCTGGGATCAGATTTTGCGAGAGACGAACGCAGGTTTGGAGTGGCGGGAAGCGCTTACGCGAGCCTTGGAAGACGCGGAGACTCCCACAGGACTGGCGACGACACGGCTGCTGGAGGCGGCGCGGTCCTTCGCCGGTCGGGGTGAAACGTGGTTCCTTGGCGCGGTCTCGACCGGAGTCTTCCAGAGCAACGGAAGCCAGACCCGGAGTGAGAACGAGTTCAACCTACTGAAAGGCGGGAACCAACGCGTTGGCTTGGCCGACAGCACGGTGGTGCAAGGGCTGGGTTATCCCGGTCGCGCTGGTGCCTGGCTGGCTAGTGCGACAGCGGGAATATTCGAGTGGAAGTTTGTCCAGGCGGAGAGTGCGCCGTTTCAGAAAAGTGTGGTGCTGGTGCGCTCGGACGGCACGGCGACTGAACTGCTGTGGCGGCTGACCTCGATTTCAGCGGGAGCGATTCTCCGTTACGATGCCACGGGCACAGGCGGGGTCTTGCAGATCGACGACAATGGCGATGGCAGCCTTGACCGGACGCTGGCGGCCCAACGCACAGACTTCACCGAGCTGCCCCCTTCGGTGCTGACGGTGCGGCAGGAGCCGGAGGTGTTGGTCGGCCGACCAGCAAAGCCGTGCCCGAACCCAACAACGACAAACGCCGCGGGTGAGCCGATACCGATCAACAATTACGCGAACGTCCTTGCGGTTCTTTTCAACAAGCCGATGACGCAGGCGAAGGCGAACGTGCCTGGCGCTTACAAGCTCAACAACGGCCATGGGGCGGCCTTCGTGCAGGTGCAACCCGGCGGTCGCGTTGCCCTGATCACCATGGAGCAGCCGGTCGGGAACCTGGTGCGCCGCACCCTCACCGTGTCGCCGGAGGTGCTCGACGCGCGCGGAAATGCGCTCGCGTCTGCGCCTGTCCCAATCCAATCGCGCATGGTCGAAGGCCTCGTCGTGCGCGGCCGCGTCCTCCGCGCGGATGGCTCGTTTGCCGCGCTCGTGCCGGTGACGCTGACCTACTATGACGAGGTGGACAGCGGTCTGCTTGGCTGCCTGGACTGGACCCGCCGCAGCGCGCAAATCTTCACCGACGCGGATGGTGAGTTCCAATTCGACTTCGTCCTCGCGGGGATTCCTTACTCCGTCTCCGCTACGGATACTTCCGGCCTGTCGTTGGACGTAATCAACGCGATCCTCGAGTCGACCGCGTCTGATTCTTTCAATCGCGAAAAGCTTCTGGAGCTGGCGAGTTCGCCGAGCGTGCAAAATACTTTGCTGGCCGATTTCGCCGTCGGCGCGTTGCCGGCGGCAATCGCCCGCGCAGAGGGACTCGATCGGGCGCTGGTGCGCGACTCGGTGCCTGCGGCGGGCGAAGGCGGATCGCGTTTGGGTACCACGGCCGTTTACGCGCTGCGCTTCCGCGGTCGCGGGACGGTGAGTGGTCAAGTGCTGGCGGCGGATGGCGTCACGCCGGTGGCCAATGCGGCAGTGAACCTTTTTCCGGCTCCAGACTCGCGGGAACTCGGGCGAGGCCTTCTCTCCGATAGCAACGGACGGTTTGCTTTCTATGGTGTCCCGCTCGGAACGTTCAGCGTAGAGGCAGCCAGTCCTGCCGGACAGACGCGCGTTATCTCCGATGTGCTGCTTGCGGCCGGTGAGACCAAGGAGATCCCGATCGTGCTGAGTGCCAGTGTCCCGGTGCTCACGGAGTTGCAAGGTCGGGTCACCGAACCCGATGGCACCGCGCATCAGGCCGCGCAGGTGTACGTGGGCCGCTACAGTCCGACGGATGGGAAGTTTGGTAGCATCGTCGCGGTGGCGACGTCCGATGAGGCCGGCTACTGGACGGCGGAAAATGTTCCCGTGGCTAGGTACGACATCGTGGCGCTTTCGAGTGACGGGAAACGCAAGGGCGAGCGGCGCGATGTAGTCGCCGTCGCAGATGCGGTGAACACGATCAATGTCACCTTGCAGGCGCGGGCGACGGTCACAGGTCGCGTCGAGACGAGCACCGGAGCAGCCGTGGCAAATGCCGTCGTCGGTGGTGGAGAAACCCTGGTCCGCACGGACGCGCTCGGTCGCTTTACGCTGACTGGCGTGCCCACGGGTTTGCGAAGCATTTCCGCAGCATTGGAGCGAAATCCTGCCGCCGGCATCACGTTCCCGCGGATCGGCTCCGAATCACTGAACGTCAGTTCGGGCGCTGAAAATTTCGTCATCGTCCGCCTGGCCCCGCTGGGACGTATCATCGGCCGCGTGCTGGATGAGGCTGGTGCGCCCGTCCCAAATGTGGATGTGGCGATTCCGCAAACTGGCGGATTCAAATGGACATATACTAACGCGCAAGGCAACTACGAGTTCGCCGGGCTCGGGCTGAGCAAATACGACTTGAGCGCACCGGCGCCGCCGCACGACAAGGGATTCGATGCAGATGCAGCGCAGAGTGCATTGAGCAGCGGGAGTCAGGAAGAAGTGCTCGCCGCGATCGGCGAAGCGTTCGCCGCTTTCACAGGAGTGAATAACCCGCTTTTGAACGGCGAGGGAGACAGCTTCAATCCGCCGCAGTGGGGTTTCACTAAGGATGTGCAGCTCTCGTTCGATGGTCAGACCGTCGTAGCGGACGTCCGGTTTCTCGGGACCGGCACCATCGCGGGCACGGTGAAGAATGGACAGGGGGTGCCGATCGGTGCCCGCGTGCGGTTGACCGGGGTCGGACCCTCACGGACTGGGGCGCCAACGATCGTGGTCCGCGGAGAGCGCAACAGCGACCCAGCGTTGGGCACGTTTGATTTTCCGGGCCAGGCCTTGATCGGCGATTGGGGGCTGCAGGCAGCGTCGCCGTTTTTCCCAACCGTCATCAGCACCAGTGGCCGGACGACGAGCGCCGAGCCGAACGACCTCGACAATCTTCTGCAGTTTCCGTCGGTCCGCGAAACCAACGGCAGCCTGTCGGGCGT
>DASVRY010000207.1:0-2561 GCA_036388395.1 Chthoniobacteraceae bacterium | reverse complement strand
CAGCACGATTCGAGAAGAACCCGAAGCGACACAAAGGTCTCTTGTGGGCCGACGTGCAGGCCAGGCTGGAATTAGATTACGGAAAACTATGGTCGCTCGATCAGATGGAGAAAACGGGCGGCGAGCCGGATGTTATTGGTCACGATAAGAAGACCGGTGAATACCTCTTCGTTGATTGTTCAATAGAGACACCGAAAGGCCGCACGAGCGTTTGCTACGACCGTGAGGGACTCGACTCGAGGAAGGAACACAAACCGAAGAATACTGCCATCGATATGGCCACAGCCATGGGGATCGAGCTTCTGACCGAAGAGCAGTATTTAGAACTCCAGACGGTTGGGGAGTTCGACCAGAAAACTTCGAGCTGGGTGAGGACCCCAGACGCGATCAGGAAGCTCGGCGGCGCTCTTTATGGTGATCGGCGCTACGGACGCATTTTCATCGGACACAACGGCGCGCAATCTTATTATAGCGCGAGGGCATTCCGGGGTGTGCTAAGGGTCTGAGCTAGAGAATCGTCGCCGGGAACGGAGCGGTGGCGGGCGAGGGTTTTTGCGAGTGGTGACCCGCTCCGGCGGACTCCTGCATCCGATTTCTGGGTGTCGATCGGCGCGCTTCTACCGTCATAGCTCGGCTCCCCGAAGAATCGCCCCGGGGAACCTGGAGTTGTGGGGGATCTTTGCGCTCGCCAACAATCTCGCGACCTGCACCCATGAGTCTGCTTCCTCATCTCACTTTCACTCCACGCAGTTATCTGGATGAAGGCAGTGATAGCTGGCCGCTGATGCTCTTTCTGCACGGCGCGGGCGAACGCGGCGGTGACTTGCGCAAGCTCCGCAAATACGGTCCACCACGCATCGTTCAGAGCGATCCGGAATTCCCGTTCGTCGTGATCGCTCCGCAATGCCCTGCGGGTGCCTATTGGCAGACTGCTCCGCTCCTTGCTCTGCTCGACGATGCGATGGATCGCTTCCGGATTGATCCTACTCGGGTAGTCGTCACCGGAGTGAGCATGGGCGGCTACGGCACCTGGATGCTGGCCGCTGCCGAGCCGGAGCGCTTCGCCGCGATCGCACCCATCTGTGGCGGCGGTGATCCCCGAGCCGCCAATCGTCTAAAGGCGCTCCCGACATGGGCGTTTCACGGAGAAGAAGAAGCCATCGTCCCGATTTCGGAAACGCTGATGATGGTCGACGCGATCCGCGCGTTAGGGAGCGAGCCGCGCCTGACAACTTATCCGGACGTGGCACACGACTCATGGGAGCCGGCCTACGCCACGCCCGAGCTATACACATGGCTCCTCGCCCAGCGCGCGCAGACTCGTCACTAGGCATCTCGGCTGTATGGACGACTCGCTGCTGAAATTTACCCTGACTGCTTTCACCACATTCCTTGTGGTCGTCGATCCATTCGGAGTCCTGCCGATCTTCATCTCGCTGGCGAAAGGCCGGCCTGCTTCGGAGCGCGCATCGATCGTCAACCGCGCCGTCGCCCTCGGGTTCGCGATCTCCCTGTTTTTCCTGATCGCCGGCAATGGCGCACTCTCTTACCTCGGCATTACTGTGCACGCGTTTTCGATCAGCGGTGGTATTCTACTATTCGCCACCGCGATGCCGATGCTCTTTGGCCAACGGCCCGCGCTTCAGTCGCACGAAGACGGCGAGAGCGGTCCGGAAGATATTGCCATTTTTCCTCTTGCGATCCCGCTGCTCGCCGGTCCGGGAACAATCACCAGCATCCTGCTTCTGACCTCGCAGGCACGCGGGAACATCCCGAAGCTGTCCGCCATCGCTGCGGCGCTGGCGCTTGTCTTTCTGCTCACCCATGTCGTTCTGCGGATGACTAGCGAACGGATCGTGCGTCGGCTCGGGGAGGGCGGGGTGCATGTGGCCACACGCGTGCTCGGGATCCTCCTCGCCGCGCTTGCTGTGCAATTCGTGCTCAACGGTGTCGGCGAATACGTGCGGCTCTTGCAAAGCGCGCGGATCTAACGGCACTTAGCGGAGTCTGTCGGGTCCATGGGGCGGATGCACCCAAACGGGGCAAGATCGTTGTCCCATCGGGGGAGCGTACCTGGCGCTTCGCTAATCTCGCCCGTGAGCGATTCTGCGGCTCAAGCTATTCACCCCCTCCATCGCCGCCCCCTCCGCCACAATCACAGCCGCCTGCATCGGTGCCGCCTCCTCCATCTCCCCAGCCACCCGAGTCGATCGAAGATGTATCTGTGTCCGAGGGACTATCATAGCGTTCGCTGCGGTGGTAGCTGCCGTCCCGGAACGGGGTAGCATAAGACCCGGAGTCCATGACAAGTGGGGCCATGGCAGTGCCGCCGTTGCCAACGTCGCGCTTTCGCTTTCGCTTCCGACCGAAAAGCCATTCGAACATAGGCCGACAGTAGCGAAGCGGATTGGACCGAGCAATTCCTGTTTGCGCTCGCCAGGATGATCGCGCAACTCAGCTCTCTGCGCACAGCCCTGACGATTTACCTCGGCCCGTCTAACCAATGCGCGCAAGTTCCCGCATATGAATTCAAGCCCGCTTCCTCAAGGCACCGGCAGCCT
>DASVRY010000206.1:0-2984 GCA_036388395.1 Chthoniobacteraceae bacterium | reverse complement strand
GTTGGAGGAGATCGCGAAGGTTCTCCGGGAGAAACAGAATTTCGTCATCATGAGCCATGTGCGTCCTGATGGGGACGCACTCGGCTGCACGCTCGCCATGGCGCTTTGCCTGAAGCAGCTAGGCAAGGACGTAACCGTCTGGAATGAAGACGGCATGCTCGACAAGTTTCGCTTCCTGCCGGAGTCGGATCTCGTCACTCACCCATCGGCGGAACCGCAGGAGTTTGAAGTAGCGATCGCGTTGGATACGGCGGTCTGGAATCGCGTCGGCAGCTGCTTTGGCGCCGTGAAACGCGCGGATCTCTGGATTAATATCGATCATCACGTGACGAACGATCATTACGGTGATCTTGCCCATATCGATGCGACGGCTCCAGCGACGGGACAGATTCTCTATGAACTGTTTCGCAGCCAGGATCTGCCGTTAACCTATGCAATGGCCGACAATCTGTTTGTCGCCATCTCCACGGACACGGGTTCATTCCAATATCCAAGTACGACAGCGCGGACCTACGAGATCGGTGCTGATTTGATCAAGGCTGGCGTTAATGTTGGGGCGCTTTCGCAGAGCATGTACGAGAGCTACCCGCGCCGCCGGCTGGAACTGCTCCGCGCGTTGCTCAACGTCCTGCGCTTCACCGCAGAGGACCGCGTGGCCAGCTTTACGCTTCCGCTCGCGACCGCACGAGCGATTGGCGCTCTTCCGGAAGATAACGAAGGGCTCATCGATACCATCCGTGCAATCGAAGGCGTGGTCGTCGCCGCTTTTATTGAAGAGCTTCCGGACGGGAAAGTGCGGATCAGCCTTCGATCCAAGGACCCGAAGATCGACGTGAGCAAAATTTGCGGTTTCTTCGGCGGTGGCGGTCACAAGCTGGCGGCTGGCGCACGACTGTCTGGCCCCCTCGCTGACGCTGAAGAAAAAGTCCTCTCTGCTATTGCTAATGAATTTGTCCAATCCTGACGGCGTCCTCCTTGTCGATAAAGCCAGTGGGATGACGTCGCATGATGTCGTCGCCATTACGCGCCGCGCGTTGAATACCAAGAAGGTTGGCCATTGTGGCACGCTTGATCCACTCGCCACCGGGCTACTGATTATCGTGCTCGGCCGCGGGACGAAGATTCAGGATCTCCTGATGAGCGAGGACAAGGAATACGTCGGCACGATGACGCTCGGTGTCACTACAGATAGTCAGGATGCAGACGGTCAGGTCGTTGAGACAAAGCCAGTCGACGACTTTTCCCGCGAGCAGATCGACGCTGCTTTTGCGAAGTTCCACGGCGACTTCTATCAGATGCCGCCGATGGTCTCGGCGATCAAGAAGGAGGGTGTGCCGCTCTATAAGCTTGCCCGCCAAGGGAAGGTCGTGGAGCGCGAGCCCCGCTTTGTACATGTCTATGCACACGAAATCCAGGCCGTGCGGTCGCCGGAGATTGATTTCCGCGTCGTCTGCAGTAAGGGATTTTATGTTCGTACCTATGCATTTGATATCGGCAACGAACTCGGCTGCGGCGCTCACTTAAAGAATCTCCGCCGCACCAAGTCCGGGCGGTTCACGCTCGAGCACGCGATTACCGTAGACGAATTGAAGACCCTGGATGCAGCGTCGATCAGCGAACGAATTCTAAGTTTGCCGACGGTGTCGCGGATGCGCGGCGCCTAGGCTGCGGGCGCGATGCAGCTCTTGCGGAACATCGCGGAACTGGCTGAGCTATCCGGACCAGTCGTACTGGCGATCGGCGTCTTTGATGGCGTGCACCTCGGGCATCGCGCGGTGATCGCGCGAGCGCTTCGCGACGCAAAGGCGATCAATGGCACCGCGGTGGTAGTCACGTTCGATCCTCACCCGATCCGCGTTTTGCGGCCGGAGAGCGCTCCGCGGTTGCTAACCTCTACGCAGCACAAGCTGCAACTAATCGAAGGGCTTGGAGTCGAGCACCTGCTGATCATCCAATTTGATCATGAGTTTGCCGCGACGGCACCCGAGCAGTTCATCCGCGACCTCGCTGGAGCGGCCCGCCCGCTGCACGAGATCTGCGTGGGGCACCAGTGGTCTTTCGGGAAAGGGCGTGCCGGAAATCTGGAGCTGATCGATCGCCTCGGAAATGAGCTCGGCTTTGAGGAGGTCGGCGTTCCTGCAGTGGAGATCGATGGGGAGATTGTCAGCAGCACGCTCATCCGCCGTGCTGTGGAGGCAGGCGATCTCGACCACGCGGCGCGACTGCTTGGGCGCGAATTCACGATCCTTGGAACGGTTGTGCGCGGGGATCAGCTCGGACGCACGATCGGCTTCCCAACAGCGAACCTAAGCGCACACAACGAGCAGTTTCCGCCGAACGGCGTTTATGCTGTGGAGGTCAGGCGCGCGGAGGAAAGGCTGACCGGCGTCGTGAATATCGGCGTTCGTCCCACGATTGCGAACGCCTCGGGCGAGCGCGTACTCGAGGTCCATCTCTTCGACTTCAACGGCGACCTTTACGGTCAGGATTTGGAGTTAACTTTTCGCCGATTCCTTCGTTCCGAGATGAAATTCTCCAGCCTCGATGAACTGCGCGCGCAGATCGCCCGGGACGTAGCCGTAGCCAGGAGTGAGAATACAAGTGCGGGCTTAGAGTAACTTAGCCACAGAGCGGGGCCACTCGAAACAGTGTGGGCAAAGTGCCGAACGCGCTCCGTAGGGCGTCGTGGTGCGCCGCCCAAACCTACTCTTGCGAAGTTGTGTTCTCTTCCGCCGCCCGAGTGAAGCCCATGTCTTTCAGCAGCACTTCGATCTGTTCAACCGCGCCGAGGAGCGGGAAAGTTACATAGCTCCTGGTGAGCGGCTTGGAGATGCGGAAAGATAGCTTTCTCTCCGTCAGGAGCGCCTCGCCCTCCTGCACACGTGCGAATACTTCGGTCCCGCGGAGGGCCGCCATGGTGGTATATTGGAAAGCTCCGATGACTGTCTTCGAAATGACTCCCTCGAGAGCAAGAGCGCCGAAAG
>DASVRY010000205.1:0-2141 GCA_036388395.1 Chthoniobacteraceae bacterium | reverse complement strand
CACCCGAATGCGTTGAAGAGCACCTGGACCACTCCGTAATAAGCAAGCAGGACCGCTCCGATGAGCAGGAAGCGCCCGAGCGGTCTCTGGATACTGATGCTGCACAGCCAGGCGAGCACCCCGGCTCCAAAGATCAGGCCGTAATTCGCTGCGGTGCTTGTGGCGTGGAGAAAATCCCGGTTCAGCGCAGCATTCATCGAGCTGAGATGAAGGCTCGGTCCAAGCCGAGCGCCGAACGGCGTTTGAAGGCGATCCTCAGCGACGTTCCCAGCGGCACCGATAAGCACGATCTTATCGCGGAAAAGCTCCCCGCCGTTGTACGGCGGCGCGTTCCACTGCGTCTCCACGAAGATCTCGTGGACGGAGCGAGCCCGGAATTCTTCTGAAAAGCGAAACTGCACCGCCTCGCGGGAATTGGGAATCAGATCCGCATGTCCAGCTTTTTCCAGACCCCGCGCTGCCAACGAGAGTAACTCCTCCGCGCCGGATTCCGGTGGTATTCCGAAGTACCCGAGAAGCGTGGAGCGGTAGTGCGCACGGCGCACGATCCCATCTTCATCGGCCCGCACGTTGACGAAGCCGAGCCGCTGATCCGTGGGTGGACCCGGCGGCAGGAGCGTGGGTGAAGCGAGGATGTGCTTGGGCTTGTTGGTCACCGTTTCTCTTCCGGTGTTTGCGAGCTCTTCGGCACCACTCAAGTTGCTCCCGAGAACTACCCGATCGCCGTAGCGATCGAGCGCCGCCTGGAAGGCTTCATCCCCCGGCCGCGGGGCAGGGAACATCATATCGAAGACGACTGCCTTTGCTCCCGCGCCGACGAGCCGATCGAGAATGTGTGCATATACTTCCCGATTCCAGGGAAAGCCCTCCTTCATCATCTGCAGCGTGGGGGACGCTTCGGTGTCGCTGGAGAACAACTCACTCAGATTCGCCGGGTCGATGCCGAGGAAGATGAGCGCTGGATTCTCTGGTGAGCGCCGGCCGATGGGATTGATGGCCAGCCAATCCCGCGACCTATCTTCCATCGTGCCGAAGCGCCGTTCGAAACCAAAAAGGAACGCAATCAGCAGTGTCCAAAGCGCGCAGATGAGGCCGAGCTTGGTACGATTGCCGAGGCGCGGGCGGGACATGCACGGGTCATACCGGCGGCTCTCCCCGCGAGCAATGCTGCACTTGTCGTTTAACGGTCAACTCAGCACTTGACGGTGACTTGTGAAACTCTCAACACTCCGGCCCGTGATTCGACCAGGCCGTTTGCGCTCGTCCACATTCCCCGTTGTCCTCGCTGCCTGTGCCGCGTTGATGATCGCTTTTGCCCTCGTCGCAACGGCTGCACCGCTGAGTTCTGCGACAGTAACGCGGCTGGAGAATTCGGTGAAGTATGGTGAAGTGCGCGGCCGCGAAAGCGTGACCCGCCGCGCAGCCGTGGCCGATATTGTCCGCGCCAGTAATTTCCTTCTTACGGAGACCGATGCCCGCGCTGAGCTGCAGTATGAAGACGGCTCGATCGTCCGCGTTGGTCAGAACACCGTCTTCTCATTCGAAGCTGATTCACGCACCCTGACGCTGCAGAAGGGCTCCTTCATCTTCTTTGTCCCCAAAGGCAGTGGCGGCGGCACGATCAAAACGCCAAGCCTTACTGCGGCGATCACGGGGACGGTGGGGAAGGTCTCCCGCGACACGATCGCGGTGCTCGAGGGTGAGGTCACGCTGATTCCTTCAGGTCGCAAAGTGCGTGCGGGATACTTTGCGCGGCGCAATGCAGATGGCACGATCACGATCGCTAAGTTTGATCCAAGCAAAGCCATGGATGGACGCCTGATGGCCTTCAATGGACCAATGCCTGGTTTCGCGGAAGACGGCCTGACCCGCCGCGGCCCGCGCTTCGATGCTTCGGTGCTTTCGCGCATCGAGACTCTGAACCGCACGCAGAACCTGCCGAGCTCGATCGAGCAATTCTTCCCGGACGAGCCAGATCGGACGCCAGCGCGTGAGGAAGAGACCAAAGTCTTTGTGCCGCCGCCGCGTGAAACGCCGCACACGCCGCCGCCAACACGGCCGGGCCGCGGAGGTGGTGGAGGAGGCGAGCCGGCTTACTAAGATGAAAGCACGTCGACTGACTCTCGTCTGTGGATTGTGGC
>DASVRY010000204.1:0-2071 GCA_036388395.1 Chthoniobacteraceae bacterium | reverse complement strand
CTGTGATCGCAGTCAGCAGCGTAGTCATTCCCAAGCGGTCATCCTGAGCGGAGCGCCGCTTTGGGCACGCAGTCGAAGGACCCCGCGGAAGGTCCGGAAAGAGGCCGCCCCAAAGCACGCATGCTGTTTGCTTTGCCTCGTGGAGCCGCTCGCGAGCGCGACGGGGTCCTTCGACTTCGCTTCGCCCGCCTTTCCGCCTGCGCTCCGCTCAGGATGACCGGGTGCGGGGGCTTACCATCTGACGCAGGTCAGGCCCGAGATCGATGTGAACGTGGAGCGAAAGCTCAGCGCTCGACCCACCTCCATTTCCTGCTTTCGTGCCCTCCTAAAACCGTCCTCAGCGGAGGAAACGCGCGAGGTTCTCATCCTCCCACTGCTTGGCGCGGCGGAACCAGCGGAACTGGCGCTCCCGCTCGAAAAACTTCTCGTGATGCACAATCCGGCGGCCGGATTCATCGAAGCGATCGGGCACGACCGCGTGACACATCTCGTGGTAAACGACGTACTCGAGGAACCACGTCGGCACGAATGCTCGATCGAGCAGCGGGTGAATGCGGATCATCCGGTCTTCCTCCTGGATCGTCCCGAAGACGACATATTCCCGCGGCCGCTGCCTCCGCTTCCGCCCCCAGACGATCGAGTAACCCTTGAGTTGGTTGCGGAAGTACTGCGCGTTGAGCTTGTCGAAAATCTTCCGCAGATCGAAGAACTCCCCCTTCTCCTGAAACGCAAACTGCCGCTGGAGGGGCAGTTTTGCCGTGGCGAGTTTGCGTTTACGATTAGCCATGGGATGCGCGGAATCGAACTGGCTGGACGTTAGAGGCTGCGCCCCCGGCTCACAAGCGTTCGCTGGCGAATCAGAAAGTTTTCTCGCTCTCGTGCCGAGCTTGCTCCAGCCGCTTGACCCGTTCGCGGAGGTGCGGTAGCCGCTTAACTAATGCAAGCTGCTCTGTAGCATCCCGCATAGGGAGTGCTGGTGAACCGAAAACCATCTGTTTAGGAGGCACGTCCTTTGTGACGCCACTTTGAGCCGCGACGATGGCTCCGTCGCCCAACTCGATATGTCCTACGATTCCCACCTGCCCCGCAACCGTGACGTAGTTGCCGAGCTTCGAGCTACCGGAAATCCCGGCCTGCGCGACGACAAGGCAGTGTTTCCCGATCACGACGTTATGGCCGATCTGGACAAGATTATCGATCTTCGTGCCTTCACCGATCCAGGTGCGGCCAAAGCGCGCTCGATCGACTGTGGTGTTGGCCCCGATCTCGACGTCGTCATCGACTTGCACGATGCCAATTTGCGGAATCTTGACGTGGCGGCCGCCCGCGAGTTCAAACCCAAAGCCGTCGCTCCCCAACACAACTCCGCTGTGGAGAATGACCCTGTCGCCCACCACGCACCGCTCGCTGATGGTCACGCGTGCCGCGAAATGGCACGCCGCACCAACTCGCGCGCTGTGCCCAATGTAAGCGTGGGCTCCGATCACTGTCCCTGCCCCAATTTTCGCCCCTTCTTCAATGACAGCGAAGGGCTGAATGCTGACGTCAGGACCGAGCTCGACGTTCTGCCCAATCACCGCCGTCGGGTGAACTCCCGGTGAAAACTGAATTAGTGGAGGAGTGAATTTTTCCAGGAGTCGAGCAAAGGCGAGCGAGGGATTCTCCACACGGATCGCGACCGGAGGAATGTCATCCGAGAAATCGAGCGGAACGAGTGCGGCGGTAGCAGCGCAACTCTTCAGCGCCGGCAGGTAACGCTTGTTTCCGAAAAAGGTGACGTCTCCTTCACCTGCTTCGGCGATAGCTGCCGCGCCGCGGATCCGCCGCGAAGCGCCCTCTGGAAAAGAAAACTGGCCGCCCACGAGGGCGGCCAGTTCAGAAACCGTTAGATCCAACTCGAAGAGGTTTTACTTCTTCTTGGTCGAAGTCGCTGGGGCGGCGGGAACGGCTGCTGGCGCGCCTTCTGCCGCTGCGTCCGCACCTGCTGCTGGTGCGCTGCCCTTGTTCTTGTTCAGAGTCGTTACCACTTCGTTGGTGAATTCGTATTCGTCGCGAGCGTACAGAACGATCG
>DASVRY010000203.1:0-4277 GCA_036388395.1 Chthoniobacteraceae bacterium | reverse complement strand
GCGCCGGTTTCGGTAACTACCTCGGACGCGTGATCTTTTCCGGAGCAATCGGCCTTGCCGCTGGAGTTCTGGGACATTTGCCAAATCTGAACTGGTGGGAATTTCCGCGTGGCTGGACGCTGATCAACATCACCGACCTCGTCATTGGTTGGTGCATCGGCGGCTTGGTGATCGCGGCCTTCACTCGCCCGCGTCCGCAGCGCGACTGGTAGGCTCGACGACACATAATCGTGGGCACAGCACGACCGGGGGGCTTCCAGCTACAATCCAAGAGATGCTCGGAATGGCCACCGCCAAAGGCTGTCCTTGTTGAAACCTGAAGTGGCCGCGTCGAACCGGTAGCGATTCCCGTCATCCGCAGAGATCACGAGCACAACACGACTTCCAGATTTCATCCGTTCCCACCTCGGACGCAAAAAAGCCGTTTCCGTTAAATGAAAGGGAACCCACCCGTCTGAAGTTCTCAGTTCGCACAGGTCCGCCTTAATCCTTCGGACGTCGACCGTCCCATCGCGGTCGAGATCCAAAGTCGGCTGCGCGCCATCGGCCATCAAGCTCCAGCCAAAGAACGCCGCTTTTCTTCCCCGAGAGGCGAAGGCTTGCCAACACTCGATCGCGATCAACCCTCCGACAACAAATGCTCCGATCGCCAGCACGCGGATAGATCTGTGAAGCTTGAGGTGTGTTATAGTGTCGCGTGGCATCAGAAGGGGACAAGTCGGCTGCCGGTTGTTCCTACTTTGAGCTGCTGCGCGCACCCATAATGAATAAGTAGCGGCGGATAAACGCCGCCACACCGAGAGCGGCGAGTGAGGCGCAGGCGAAGGAAAACAGATGCGAGGAAGCGCCATGAAGCAGAGGAGATAGAAGCGCCGGAGACAAAATCACGCCAACTACAGCGAGCGGAACTGCAAATGTCAGAAGTGCCCCGCAACCAAGATAGACGGTTGCAACGAGACCGTTCGGCTGCCGATGAAGCGCCAGCCACGAGAGACCGAAAGCAAGCAGAGCAACAAGGAAGCGGGAGATCGCGCTTACCCAAGCATATGATCTGTAACTGAGAAGATCGGTAGGTTCTGCGCTTGCGAGAATCCACTGATCGAGAAGAACCGCTGCCCACAAGAATAGCGGGGCCGCCAATAAGCACAACGCCAGGTGAACTCTGTTCCACATGGGGCTATCACAAGCAAACAAAGCGGCTCCGGATACCTTATTCTGAATTCTTCTCAACTCTCTACCTTCCGGCCGCCCAGCACGACGCCCGGGGGCAGGGCGGTGGAGGGGCTCGCTTCGATCCAGTGCTCGGCGGCGCGCTTTAGCTCGCGCCAGCGGGACCAGTCATAATCCGGCGCCCAGATGACGTGGCGTAGCAGGCTGCGCCATTCGGTGATAGCGCGTTCAAGGTCGCCCTGGCGCAGATTCTCCGTGAGCAGTTTATGCCTCGTCGTCGAGTGCTCGATCATTCCACGGACGGCCTCACTCGCGCCCGCTCCATAGTCGATCGGCACTCCCATATCTAAATACCCAGGCAGATCCGCGCGCTCGTAAGTCTGCTGACACTTGGCGCCCAGTCTGCCGCCGTAGGGTGAATCATCACCGGCGAAGCGTGGACCTGCGCGCAGATTAGCCAAGTCGAAGACCAACTCATCGATCGGATAGTCATCGTCCTCCAGAGCGGCCGCGACCGCGAGCCCTTCGCCATGATGGAAATAGCTAAAGATGATTCCGCGGCGCGTGGGATGTCCTTCGGCGTCGATCAACCCGAGTCGGCGCCACGCGTGCGCTGGAGTCGCAGTGATCTCGACCGATGAGCACCACGGGAGCTCCTGGCAGCCACGGCACGGCAACGGGAGGTCGCGCCGTTCCTCGGGATCCAGCAACGGTGTGCCGTAGGCGTCGGTCCAGGCCGGCACGCGCTGGTCCGCGAAGCTCATCCGGGCAAGGAGCTGCTCTCCGCGGGGCAGGATCTCGACCAGCTTTCCGCCGATGAGCTCTGGCAGCCGCGCGAGCACCTCCTCCTGCAACGCCGTGAAATCGACGCGAGGCTTCCGGAGAATCTTCTTTAGAGATGGAGAAAGGGCGAGGGTGCCATCCCCGCGCCGGGTTCCGATGGGGAACTCCCGGCCGTATAGCTTTCCATCGGTGCTCGATAGCTTGCATAAATTGCCGGACCCGAGTCCTTCGAGCGTTTGTGGAAATGAGAGAGCGGGGATCCAGCGTTCATTCACCAGTTTGCGGCATTCGCCTAACGGGGCTACTGTCGGCTGCTCGGGACGGGTCTGCCATTCACCGCGTGAATTGCGCATCTCCACAACCCCACGGCGGGCAAACCGGGCGCGCTCCATATCCACCCACAAGCCGCACGGCATCGGTCCAGTTGCGCGAGAATGCTCGACGCCAAGTGGAATCTCGTGCGCTGAATAGAGGCGGCGATTCAGCTCGAGCGCGGCCTGGAAAGGTTCGTCGCCATTCTCCGTCGCGCCTTGCATCACGGCAACCAATGTCGGCCAGTCCACCTCCGAGGAGCGCCGCAGTTGCCGCGGACGGCCATCAAGCAAACGCGGAGTCTGCTGCGCAGTGAGGGCATAGCCAGCTTCATCGAGCCCCCGCCGACCAGCGCGGCCGAACATCTGGAGCAGCTCATCCGGCGCGATCTGACGCTCGAAATTTCCGGCCATATACGATGTGCCGGTGATGAGCACTGAGCGCATGGAAAAGTTGATCCCTGCGGCGAGTCCCATCGTGGCGACGACGGCCCGCAATTGACCGGACTTCGCGAGGGGCTCAATCAGTCCGGCACGTTGCGCGTAGCTCAGCCCGCTGTGATGAAAGGCGACGCGTTGGCGCAGGAGCTTGGTCAGCCGGCTGCCCGCGAGCTGTTCCTGCGCGTGCGTGAGCGCGAGCGGATCTTTGACGGGCAGAGCCGAGGCGAGTTGCTGGGCGAGTTCCTCCGCGGCGTGGCGGCGCGGGGCGAAAAGCAGCACCGGCCCGAGCTCCGCGTGCAGCGCATTCGTAATCAGACGCGGCCAGAATGTGCGCACGTTGGCCGAGGCCTTGTTCGGAAGATTGAGCAGATCGATTTCCTGGAGAGGCACAGGCCGCTCAGTGTGCGAGACGAGCACAGCGTCGCGTCCGATGCGGCGCAGCCATGCGACGACGTCCTGCGGATTTCCTACGCTGCCGCTGAGCAGGAGGAGCTGGGTGCTGGGCGGGGCCAGCGCAAGGGCGAGCTCGTAGTTCACGCCGCGCACGCGGTCGCCGATCATCTGGTATTCATCCACGACAAGCAGCCGCGGACCGATGCGGCGCAAGAACTTTCCCTTTTGCGTCTCGAGTGTGGCGACGACTACTTTCGCATCGAGGCGAAACGCGAGGTCCCCGGTAGCGATGCCAACATCCCAGCCGCGCGTCTGCCACTCGGCCAGCTTGTCATTGGCCAAGGCGCGGGTCGGCACGGTGAAAACCGCCTGGCCCCGCAGACTCGGGTAGATAAGCTCGAAAATGTAGGTCTTGCCCGCGCCAGTGGGGGCGTGAACCACGACGTCTTTCCCCTCGCGTAGCGCATGCACGGCCTGCTGTTGCCAAAGGTCGGGGATGATCAGGTTGATTTCGAGCCCTTTCACAGTCGCAACTTGTTCGCGTCTGAGCCCATGCGCAATCGGGTGCTCGCGCAACTTGCTCCATTTGAGTTCCCCTCGAGCGTCGCCGCGGCTTTCCTCTGCCTACATGCCCGATGATTCCGACGCGCTGCGCGATGCCTCGCTCGTGGAGATCGGCCGCTATCTGCGGCTCTCCGATGCACGCGAACGCGGGCTGGTGATTGCGGCCATGGACCTGCCGCATTGGGTGGTGAGGGTGGGGGATGAGTTTACGCTGCGAGTGGAGCCGGGCGCGCATGAAGCCGCGGCGCGCGAGCTGGAGCGTTATGAAGTTGAACGCACGGAGCGGCACATCGAGGCGGAGCCGGTCGCAGGAGAGAAAGTGCGGACGCTCTCCCTCTACGTCGGTGCCTGGATTATGGCGGCTCTGTGGCTTTGGCAAAATCTCCAGTCGGGCGAGCGGATTGCACGCGGAGCCGCGGAGAGCCGGGCGATCTTGAATGGCGAATGGTGGCGGACCTTCACCGCACTAACGTTGCACGGCGATTTTTCCCATTTTGCGGCGAATCTCGCGACCGGGCTGCTCTTCGCGGGATTCGCGCTGCCACGCTTCGGCACGGGCATTACTTGGCTGGGAATCGTCCTCAGCGGCGCGTTCGGAAACCTTGCCAATGCCGC
>DASVRY010000202.1:0-2193 GCA_036388395.1 Chthoniobacteraceae bacterium | reverse complement strand
TTCTCTTCGTGACGGTGTTCGCGATGCAGGGCATCAAGCGGCCGGCGTATGGTCTCTGGATTGGCCTTTATCGCCAGGTCGCGGCACCGCTCGTCGTGTTTCACATGCTCACGTTCACCCTCGGCTGGGGCATATGGGGTATTTGGTGGGGCATTTGCCTGGTCACCTGGAGCGCTGCATTGTTTGCCGTCGGCTGGGGCTCATGGAAGCTCGCGATTCCCAAAGCCCAATTAGCTGATCGGCTACCCAGCCTCACCTCGCCCAAGCTTTCGCAGAAAAAGGGCACTGAGTGAGACGATCAGCAGGACCAGCGAATTCAGCATTCCTGTCTCGGTGGATAGCAAGGCGCCAGCAAGCTGCTGCTCGACGGAGAACGGGTGAGACCATCCCTCGTTCAGGAGGCCACTCCATGAGCTTCGCAAGTGCATGTACGTGCCGATGAGCCCGACGAGAGCGGGGCTCATGACTAGTGCTGAAAGGCCGGGCGATGTCAGTGACCGACCGCGATAGAGGAAGACGCAGAAGACAATGAGAGCGAGCACCATACTCACGTTTGATACCGCCATCCAAAATGCCGGATCGCGCAGAGAAGCGGAGGAGCCCGAATAGCGGCGGAAATACTCCACGTGGAACAGGTGATTCATGCGTAGCGCTTAGACGAGGCTCCCGAAGCGGCGGAGCTGGAGAAGCGGTTCGCCAGTTTCGCGGGAGGCGGCTAGATCTACGTCGAACTCCGCGACCCAGTCATTCGCCTCGGCTGGGTCGATGAGCATTTGCTGGATTCGCCAGCGGCGCTTGTCTTCCGACGGTGTGATATAGGTATGACGCAGATTGCGAGCGGCGGGATCGAGTCGCAGGTGGTCGTGCTCGACGTGGTAATCATCGAAGGCCTTGCGCAGCCGCTCGAGAGTCCAGGGTTCCTCCTCGGGTGCAGGAAACGAATTCACCTCCGCAAGCGCACTTTCGACATCGCTGCTCGTGAGCGCGCGCAGGAAGGTGAAGATGCGGTTGCGGACCAGAGCGGTGAAGGCCTTCGCATCTCGAGTGATGTCCTGCGCAGCTTCTTCGGCTCCCGGCGGACGGACTTCCGCGGTCTCGCCGCGGGCCACATAGTTTGGATCCCGCATCT
Source organism: Chthoniobacteraceae bacterium (assembly GCA_036388395.1). Classification (GTDB taxonomy): domain Bacteria; phylum Verrucomicrobiota; class Verrucomicrobiia; order Chthoniobacterales; family Chthoniobacteraceae; genus DASVRY01. The sequence goes on along the minus strand of DASVRY010000202.1, from coordinate 1,064 downwards.
TCTCCCACTCCTCAAGCAGGCTGGAATCAATCTGGCGAAGCATGGTCGCGAGATAAAGTTCCATTTCACGGACAGCGTCGTTCTTCGCGGAGTCGGGGACGGTTTGCGCGAGCACCTTGTGCACATTCGAGAGATGTCTAAGCAGGACACCTTCGGCCCGCTGCAACTCGTAGATTTTGATGTAGTCGCCAAAGGAGCGGAATTCCTCGAACATTTCCCGCGCGATCGATTTCGGGCGGATGTTTTCCTGTCCGACCCATGGGTGACGTGCGGCGAAGGCGTTGAAGGTCGAGTAGATAAACTCGCGGTTAGGCTTGGGATATTCTAGCTTCTCAAGCTCCTCCATCCGCTGGTCGTACTCGATGCCCTGCATCTTCATCTCGGCCACCGCCTGGCCTTTCACCTTGTCGAGCTGCTTGCGGAGGATGATTGCCGGATCTTCGAGAATCGACTCGACGAGTGTGAGCACGACGAGGGCGTAATCCAGAGCTTCCGGGTCCATGAGCGGCAGCGTGTCGTGCACATACAGCGACAGCGTCTGGTTCATCGAGAAGTCGTCCTGCAAGGCGACATTCACCCGCACCTTCGCGCCTTCCTGCGTTTGGGGAATAATCTCGGTGATCTTCCGTTCGACCAACGCGCGGAAGAGCTGCCAGCCGCGGCGGGTTAGGGCTTTCTTCGCCTTCGGCAGCTCGTGGGAGGAGCGGATGAGTTCCTGCATCGCGCGGCAGCCATCCGTCGCCCGGCTGAGCACATTGAGGAGCATGCCGTGGGTCACTTGAAAGTGACTCGTCAGGCGTTCGGGCGGCGCGGTCATGAGGCGCGTGAAGGTCGCCTTGTCCCAGTTGACAAAGTTCCGCTCAGGCGGTTTGCGTTTGACGAACTTCTTCTGCTTCTGCTCCAGGAGGAGATTCTCGATCGCATGGGCAGGCGCTTGTGCGACGACCCATCCGCTTTCGTCGAAGCCCTTCCGCCCCGCGCGTCCGCTGATCTGATGAAAGTCCCGCGCAGTAAGGATCCCGGTCTTCTCGCCGCTGAATTTGCAGAGCTGCGTAAACAGCACG
>DASVRY010000201.1:0-3024 GCA_036388395.1 Chthoniobacteraceae bacterium | reverse complement strand
CCCGGCGAATTCGGCCTCGGGAAAGTGCCGGCGCGGCTCAAACCGGATAACGCCACCACCATGGTCTGCGGCTTCTGCTCCACAGGTTGCGGGCTAAAGGTGCACCTCAAAGACGGCGTGGCCATCAACTTCACCGCGGATAGTGATTATCCGGTGAATCTGGGGATGGCTTGTCCGAAAGGCTGGGAGGCGCTGACTCCCCTGGCGGCAGATGATCGAGCCACGACGCCCCTGCTGCGCAACGAAAAGAGTGGCCAGCTTGAGCCGATCGATTGGGAGCGTGCCCTTATCCTGTTCTGCGAGCGGCTGAAGGAAATCAAACGGCTCCATGGACCGGAGTCGGTTGCTTTCCTCAGCACTGGCCAGATCGTGACGGAAGAGATGGCGCTGCTCGGAACGCTCTTCAAATTCGGGATGGGTTTCATCCACTGCGACAGCAATACGCGCCAATGCATGGCGACTTCCGCAGTGGCTTACAAGGAGTCGTTCGGCTTCGATGCGCCGCCGTTTACCTATGCCGATTTCGAGGAGTCCGATGTGCTCGTCTTTGTTGGCTCGAATGTCTGTATCGCCCACCCAATCATGTGGCAGCGGGTGATGCGTAATCGGCACCATCCGGAAATCATCGTAGTCGATCCGAGGAAGACCGAAACGGCAATGGCCGCGACGCAGCATTACGGAATTGCGCCGAAATCGGATCTCGTGCTGCTTTACGGGCTGGCGAATATCCTCATCGCAAGCGGCTGGATCGACCGAAACTATATCGCCACGCATACCACTGGGTTTGCGGAATTCGCGGACTTTGTGACGCGCTTCACCCCGGAGATGGTAAGCGCCGCGACGGGCATCAGCGAAGAGCGTCTCTGGAAATTCGCCGAGACGATCGCCAATGGGAAACGCGTCTCCTTCTGGTGGACGATGGGCGTGAACCAAGGCCATGAGTCGACGAGAACGGCGCAGGCGATCGTCAATCTCGCACTGATGACCGGCAATATCGGCCGACCCGGCACCGGCGCGAACTCCATTACCGGCCAATGCAACGCGATGGGCTCACGGCTGTTCTCGAATATCACGGGGCTCATCGGCGGCCACGACATTAGCGATGCGGCGGACCGGGAAAAGGTCGCTGCCGCCCTCAAGATCGATCCTGCGGCGATACCTACGGAGCCGAGCAAGGCCTACGATCGGATCCTCGAGGATATCCGGAGCGGCAAAATCAAAGCGCTGTGGGTCATCGCTACCAATGGAGCCCACTCGTGGATTCATCAGCGTGAGTTTAGCGATACACTCGGCAAGCTGGACTTCCTCGTCGTGCAGGATCTGTATTCCACCACGGAGACAGCGCAGCGTGCGCATCTCATTTTACCCGCCGCGGGTTGGGGGGAAAAAGAAGGGACGCTGATCAACTCCGAACGCCGCTACGGCCTAGTGAAACGCGTTTCGCGCGCGCCCGGTCAGGCGCTCTCGGACTTCAATATCTTTAAGCTCATCGCGCACTACTGGGGATGTGGGTCGATGTTCCGCGAATGGACCTCGCCGGAGGCAGCATGGCAGATCCTCAAGAGAGTCTCCAAGGGCCAGCCGTGCGACATAACTGGCATCGCGGATTATCGAACGATCGATGAATGCGGCGGGGTGCAGTGGCCATGGCCCGCACCGGACGGCTCTGGCGAACCCGGAATCCCCGCGAAAGAAAGACGCCTCTTTGAAGATGGGCTTTTCTTCCACCCGGACGGAATGGCACGCTTCATCTATGAAGCGCCAGCAGCGATGCCGGAGCCGCCGTGTGCGGACTACCCTTTCCTCCTGCTCACCGGTCGCGGCACCTCTGCTCAATGGCACACTCAAACGCGCACCGGCAAGTCCGACGTTCTGCGGAAACTCTACCCGGAGAAGATCTACTTCGAGATCAACCCCGCTGATGCGGGCCGCCTAGGCATCGCGCCGGAGAGCACCGCCCGGATCTGGTCGCGACGCGCACAGCTCTACGCGACGGCTTTCGTGACGGAGACGGTGCAGCAAGGGCAGATCTTCATCCCGATGCATTATCCGGAGGTCAACCGCCTAACCTTTGCGGCATTCGACCCGTATTCGCGGCAACCTAGCTACAAGGCATGCGCGGTAGCTGTCGGGCCGTTGCCACTGTGACTAGCGATCCTCCGTCATCCGGAGCTGAGCGTTGCTTCGACTCTGCTCACGCTGACGGACTTGCGCGAGGGACTATTCCCTCGTGATCGAACCCAAGGGGACCACAGCGAGTGTTGTCCTCCTCAGGAGGTGGCGGCTTCGAGATCCTCCGGGGTGTTCAGATTGTAAAACAATGGCAACTCCTCCCTCAGCAACGAGCGGGTGGCAATCAGCCCCTGCTCCACCCCTCGGCGAATGAAGTGCTGGAAGGAGCGATCGGGCTCTTCGAGACACTGCTCCAGCAATGGCAGGCAGGCGCGGCTATAGACGGCGGCGAGCGGCTGGAAGCGAGTACCATCGTGAGTTACGAAGGCGCTCTGCTCCGCACGAGATTGGTCGAGCAGAGTTTGCAGAAAGGAGGCGTGCATTTGCGGCAAGTCTACTCCCAACACCATCATGGCGGGATAAGCAGTATAATTCAGCAATGCAGCCAGTCCGCCGAGTGGGCCCAGTCTCCGCTCACGATCCGCAACGATAGGAACTCCGCTTTCGGCATACGGGCCGTCTGGACGCCCGGAAATAAGCAACTCTGCAGGCTGAAGCTGGTTAAGGGTATCCAGCTGTCTTTGCCACAGCGGTTTGCCTTGGATCTCGAGAGCCGCCTTGTCGCACTTCATCCGGCGCGAAAGCCCGCCCGCAAGAAGAGCCGCGCTGAACTTCGTATTGTGCATTCGTGCGATCAGGCGAAGACTGCTAGGCGTCCATGTCAGACCACGACCTGATGAAGATCAAGCACCTCTATATCTCGAGTGGCCACAATTTCTTTGGGCATCACGGCGGATCGTCAGGAGATCATATAATCGAGGAGAAGGATGAGATTCGTTGTATCGCCGGGCG
>DASVRY010000200.1:0-4033 GCA_036388395.1 Chthoniobacteraceae bacterium | reverse complement strand
GCCGATCGCAGACGACGGGGAACGGAAGACCCACGCTGTATTCGCCGGAGCTTTGGGAATGCGCTGACCGTCAGTCTTTGGATAGGTGGATCTGAGGGTGGCTAACTGTGCCTCCAAGTCGTCGGGAGGGCCGGCCACGCGTCCTTGGGCGAAAGCGCCGCTCGTTAGCGAGATCAATACGGCTGCTGTGGTAGCTGCAGTTTGGTGCTTCATCGGGACGATCGTTAGTTTACCGAAGGCTTCTCGTGTGGGCCTTTCGGCGCGCGATGGGAGCCGAACGGCCGCCCTGTGATTCCACCCGCGTTGCGACAATACATTAGCTCCTGTGACACGGCATTCTCTCTGCACCGATTCGAGGCGGCGGGAAAGCCAAAACGCCAGCGGCTGCGAGAGAACCGCGAACTGATGCGGGTTTGTCTTCCGGCGTTCCACCTGAGAGAACGGACCGCATGAATATTGTCCCGCTGGCCTGCACGCGGCTGCTGACTGCGGTGTTCCTGGTGAGCGGGTTGCCCGCTCCGTCAGCTGCACGGGAGCTGGAAGACAACGCTGGAGAGATGGCTGTCCCCTCTCCCGATCGGAGATTCGTCTTCCGAAAACTGCAGGGGAATGACGACGGGAACGTCTTTGGCGTCATCGACGGCCGCAGCGGCAAGCCTCTCCCGATCGATGGGGAGACGCTCCACCCGATGAGCGAATCGGTCCGGGCGCTGTGGTCTCCGAATTCAAAACGCCTCGCGGTGAATGCCCGCCTGGGCGGTCGCTACGAGACCGTGGAGCTGTTCCAGTGGACCGGTAAAAAGTTCAAGCAGCTGGGCGATATCGAAAAAATGATGAGTGGCGCCGTTTACGCGGAGATCGATCGCCAGCTAAAAGCGGAAGGTCTGCCCAAGGATATCTATCTGCGGAGGATCTGGGACACCTTCGAAGTGACGCGGTGGATCGACGACAGCACGCTGGAGGCACAGGGTTACACATCGCGGACCTTTGTTCGGGAGCAGCCCGATGCGGAGCCGGAGGATATCTCCAGCGACCTGCTTTTCACTCTGAAGATCGACAAGAAGGGGCGGCTGAAGATCGCGAGCAAGAAGCCCGCGCCACAACAGACAGACGAGGAAACGGCCCCAGAGCCTGAGGCGCAGGTCGGGCAGAACAACGAAGCCGCCGGTGCTTCCGGAGACAAGCCAACGCCATGAGGACTGAAAAAGAGAAGATGCTCAGCGGTGAGCTTTACGACGCTCTCGATCCGCAACTCGCCGCCGAACGAGGGAAGGCGCGGGATCTTTGCCATGAGCTGAACAGTAGCCGCGATGAGGAACAGGAGAAGCGCACGCGGATCCTGCGCGAGCTGCTCGGCTACGAGAGCGACCTGTGGATCCAACCGCCTTTCCAGTGCGACTACGGCACGAACATTCGGGTCGGAGAGAAGGTCTTCTTCAACTTCAACTGCGTGGTGCTCGACGTGATGGAGGTGCGGATCGGGAGCAACGTGCTCTTTGGCCCCGCTGTGCAGATCTACACCGCAATGCACCCGATGAACGCGGCGGAGCGGCGGACCTGGCTGGAGTATGCGAAGCCGGTGGAGATTGGCTCCGATGTGTGGGTCGGCGGCGGGGCGATCATCTGCCCCGGGGTGAAGATTGGTTCCGGCTCGGTGATTGGCGCGGGGAGTGTGGTCACGCGGGATATCCCTGCTGGTGTGTTCGCCGCGGGCAATCCGTGCCGGGTGATCCGTGAGCTCGTGGAGTGATCTCGGCTGCGTCTCCTACTTCGATGTTGAACGTTGGATATTCGATGTTCTCCTGAAAGAGCGATCAAGGACGAGTGCGAGTAGGAGGACGAGGACGACTTCGGCGCGCCCGTCCGTCACCGCATGTCCGCTTTTCCTTTTGACCCCTCTGGCAAGCGCCCGCATCTTCTCGCTCCGCTGTCGCTGATTGCCGGCACGCACGCTCCTTTACCTCGAATACTCTGATTTTATGGCTAACTACGATCTCATCGTCATCGGCGGCGGCCCAGCGGGCTATGTCGCTGCAATCAAGGCCTCGCAGCTCGGCAAAAAGGTCGCGTGCGTGGAGCGGGAGCGCGCCGGCGGCACCTGTCTGAATTGGGGTTGCATCCCGACGAAATCGCTCCTCCGCAACGCCGAACTGTATCACCTCATGGCGCATCGCGCGGCTGAGTTTGGCTTTGCGGTGGAAGGGCTCAGCTACGACTGGAGCAAGATCATCAAGCGCTCCCGCGACGTGTCGGATAAGAACGCCGCCGGCATCGAGTTTCTCTTCAAGAAGAACAAGGTCGATTACATCCGCGGTGACGCCACGCTCGAGAAGGCTGGCTCAGTGAAAGTGAAGCTCACCGACGGCAAGGAAGAGACTCACACTGCGGGGAAAGTCATGGTCGCCACCGGCGTCGTGGCGCGGCCCTTGCCGAACCTGCCCTTCAATGGCAAGACGGTGATCGGCAGCCGCGAAGCGATGATCCTCGATCCGCAGCCCAAGAGCATGATCATCATCGGCGCGGGCGCGATCGGGATCGAGTTTGCCTATTTCTACAATGCCTTCGGGACCAAGGTAACGGTCGTCGAGATGATGCCGAACATCCTGCCCGTCGAGGACACCGAGGTTTCCCAGACGCTGGAGAAATCGTATGCGAAGGGCGGGATCAAGGTCCTGACGAACACCAAGACCACGAAGACAGAAGCGACGGACAAGGGTGTGAAGATCACCGTGCAGGATTCGAAAGGCGCCGAGCAAACGCTCGAAGCCGACGTGTGTCTGGTGGCGATCGGCGTGGCGCCATTGCTGCCGCCGGGCCTCACACTCGGCCTCACCGATCGTGGCTACATCCAAACAAACGACCGCTACGAGACGACGGTTCCCGGCGTCTATGCGGCGGGTGACATCATCGGGCCACCATGGCTCGCGCACGTCGCCAGCTACGAAGCCATCCAGGCGGTGCAGGGAATGTTCGTGAAAGATTACCAGCCGAAGAAGGTCACGGTTTTCCCGGGTTGCACCTATTGCCAACCGCAGGTCGCGAGCGTCGGTCTCACCGAACGCGCGGCGAAGGAAAAGGGACTGAAGTTCAAGGTCGGCAAGTTCCCGTTCATGGCCAGCGGCAAGGCACGAGCGATCGGCGAGCTCGAGGGCTTCGTTAAGCTGATCATCGGTGAGCCGCACGGCGAAATCCTTGGCGCGCATATCATCGGGCCAGAAGCGACCGAGATGATCGCCGAGCTCGGCCTCGCGATCACCCTGGAGGCAACGCAGGACGAGATCGAAGCGACGATCCACGCGCACCCGACCTTGAGCGAAGCGGTGCATGAGGCAGTCGGCCAGGCGCACGGCATGGCGATCCATATCTGACCGGGATCCTTTGTGGGAGAGCACGGAGAACAGGTGTGTCCCCTGTGCTCGCCCTCTTAGTCTTGGTCTACTCTGACTTGGCCGCGCAGCATGGACGCCCAATTTGAGAAAGATTGGCAGCTGTATCTAGCGGCGCGAAACGGAGATCTCGATGCGGGTCGTGAGGCATTGCTCTCTGGCGCAAACCCGAATTTTGTGGAACCCCCTAATCCGAGGAGGTCGTCCTGCGAACTGATGTCCACCCTCCTGCGCGCCGTTGATTACGGTCATACTGCCTTCGCACAAATGCTCCTAGACGCAGGTGCATGCATTCCAGGCTCCGAAGACGAACGAAACCGTCTGTCTTATGCGGCTCGTTCCGCAGGCAATCCCGCGACGTTACTTCTCCTGCTACAGCGGGGGCTGCCTCCGAGCCGAGACGACGGGGATTGGGCGCAAGAACGAGGACATGGCGAAATTCAGAGGCTTGTGGAGCAAGCCATAGGGCCGTTCACCATCCGGTACGACATCGACGAGTTGCTTACGAAGCCATGCAATGAATTCTACTTCGAGTTTTGTTCGTCCGTGCCGGCCTACTCCAGCATTCACGCGCCGCTGCTGTATACACAGGAGCGAGTAATCCAAGCTCTATGGGAGTTCTGCTGTGGGACGGGCAGTGGATTTAC
>DASVRY010000199.1:0-4347 GCA_036388395.1 Chthoniobacteraceae bacterium | reverse complement strand
CGTCGCCGTTGCGGTCAACGCGAGCACGGGGCGCAGCGAGAGCTCTTCTGCAACCCGCGCGAGGCGGAGGTATTCCGGACGAAAGTTATGTCCCCACTCCGAGATGCAATGCGCCTCGTCGATCGCCAGCAGCGAGATCCTGGCCCTGCGCAGCCGATCGAGAAACGCCTCACCCGAGAGCCGTTCGGGCGCTACGTAGAGCAGCTTCAGACTGCCCGCGCGCAGATCCGCATAGACCTGCTGCGTCTCGTGCGCGCCTAGGGTGGAATCGAGCCGCGCCGCTGCGATCCCTCGCGCTCTCAGCGTATCGACCTGATCCTTCATCAGCGCGATGAGTGGCGAGATCACCAGTGCGGTGCCATCGAGCAGCACCGCCGGCAATTGGTAGCAGAGCGATTTCCCCGCACCGGTCGGAAAGAGCGCGAGTGCGGATTCCCCTTCGAGCAACGCGCGGACCACCGCCTCCTGCCCCTCGCGGAAAGCGTCGTGTCCAAAGTGCGCCCGAAGCGCCTCGTGCAGATCCATGTCGTCTCAGGTATCGTGGCGGCTGGCCGCAGACAAGCACTTCGAAGACACGTTGCCGGAGAGGTTCGCACAAAGGCGCAAAGCCGCAAAGGTTCGGATCGAGCTCCCCCTCGGCGAGCGTGGCGTCCCTGGCGCGAGCGCTTCAGACCCGCGTCGACATCCGCACCGCTTTCACTCGGTCATCCTGAGCGCAGCGCCGCTTTGGGCGCGCAGTCGAAGGACCCCGTGGACAGTCCGGAAACACGTCGGCTAGCCGGCGACGGCAGATCCGCTTCACCCCCTGAAACCCTGCAAGGTAGCGACGGCGTCCTTCGACTGCGCTCCGCGCGCACTTCCACCTACGCTCCGCTCAGGATGACCGACGAGCGGAGGTCTGACTCGCTGCAGCGTTGGCCGGCGTGTTGGACTAGGTTAACCAGTTGGCTGGCGTTTTCGATTGAACGCTTTCGAATCCTCCATTGCTAAGGGATCGGAGTGTTTGGAAGAGGCGCATCCAAATTCGGAATCTGAATGTTTTCCACCTTGAAACTGCCGGCGGTGTCGAACGTTTCGGCCGCAATGGTGAAGCCAGACCACGCGCGCCACGTTTTCATGTTGAATGGTGTTCCCGACTGTGCCTCCCAGTGTTTCAGGATGGCGTGAACATTCACAGGCCCGCTCCACGAATTGACCTTCCGAAACGCCCACAACTGGTAAAAACTGCCCGTGTCGGCGAGATAGCAATCATACGCCACCGTCTCACCAGGAGGGGTGACTGTTCCGATAGGTTTGCCAACCGCTTGCTGTTGCGCCACGGTCTTATTGGTATGATTAACGATATAGCATTCGTATGAATCGACCTTGTTATAATCATACCAGCCATTGCGCACGCCCAGATTGAACTTCAACCCGAAGGTGTAAGTGCTCCCGGTCGGAGAGGTGACGTTGCCATTTCCCGTCCAGTTGATCGTGTAATTAGGCACCATTGTGCTCAACGGGCCCGAAGATCCGCCACTCCTCCCAATATCTGGAATCCAGTTGCCATTAGCGGCGGTCCACGCAGCCTCGAACCATCCGCCCTGACCATCGAAGCTGGTGTTCGTTCCGGACCAGGTGCGAAGGCCGGTCGATTTCTGATTGTTGGGTGCAGTGCCTCCAGTCCAGCCTTGACTGAAAAAATCCGTCCCGGAAACGCCCCAACTCCAACTTCCGGATTTTGATCCATCGGCATGGGCAGACTGCGTGGTCGTGCCCAAAGTGGTCATCAACGAGAGGACCGCTCCCAGCGTGTGGAGACGGCGATTCTTCGTTTTTGCGACGACCTGCAAGGCCGCGAGTAGCTTCTGACAGTTTGTGACTTTCTTCATTTTTTACATCTGATCTGTTGTTTAGTGAAAGGGAACGACGGGGCGGGTCCACGCGATGGGCTAAGGCGAGTAATCTCGGCACAGCGCGATCGGATGAGCATGGAGAAGCGGCTCCTGTCGTCTAGGAAAAACGACCGCGTCCGTGACGGAACTCGCCATCAGCCAGCTCTCCGAATTCGAATAGTCTAACAGAGAGCCCGCCGGGAGCGCAAACTAGCGCACCCCGAATAAAGAGAAGGAAAAGGACCGCGACAAAACTTGAGCCCTGCTGCCGGATGACCGGACCGGAACGACCGGCGAAATACGGCGAATGAGACAAAGCGCAACCTTAATGAGGGATAGTAAAGAGCGGGCCGCAAGAAGAAGCGCGGTGGAGTAACAAGCAGTGCCGCATCGGAAATCCAAATACTCGAGAGCCAAAGTTTGCAAAGCGCTTTGGAGACGAATGCATCGGGGGAAACTCCGCTTCCGGTCACCTACCTGACCAGGAGCCGGTGGCATTTAATCGCAGCCAAGCGCGCTGAAGGAAAAAGGAGTTTCCGCAAGGGATCGATCGTTCCCAAAGCACTTCGCTAACTTTGGGAAAAAGAGGGAATCCGCACCTCTTCTGCTCGTTCCCAAGTTCCAATTGAGAACGTCATCGCCAGGCTGCACATTTTATGCCCGAATGCTTTTACCAGTCACGCCATTCAGTAGCTGGACCTTCGCCATCGCCATATTTGGAAGGATCAAGCCCGGCAGCCGTCGCCACGATGTTGCAGAGCTCGCAGAGGTCTTCGCGCTCGCCGGTCTCAATAAGACTCTCGTCCTGTTCATTGATGGCATTGAGCGCCAGAACCGCTTGGTGAAAACATTCGAGCTTTTCATCCGCCGAGGCAGCCTCCCCTTTCGCTGCTAGATCGGCAATTAGCCCGTCGAAAATTGTGACAAAGGCGGAACATGCTTCGGGAGTATATTGGTCCACGCCGCTCTCTTCCCATTGCTTGAACGGGTAGGATGCCTTTGTCGCTCCGAGCTTTGATGAGTAATCTGGCATACGGTGAGATATCGAAGTGGCTTAGACTTTATGACTGTCCCTTACTGGAGCGCAGCGCTTTCTGCAGAAGAAAGGGAGTGGTCTGCTTGCAGGAAAGTCGAGACGCGGGTTACGCGGCAGGGAGCGACAGGCTCCCTCGATTTGCGCTTCGCCCGCCTTTCCACCTGCGCTCCGCTCAGGATGATCATGTGGCGGGGGCGCCGCTTAGTCTCACGCTCGGTGTCATGCAGTGTAGCGGCAGGCGGCTAGCAACATGCGGTGCACGGCTGGCTCCACCGCAGTTAGATAGCCAGTCCGATCATCCCGCCACCTCTCGTGCAGGGCTGCGAGATGATCGTCGGGCAGCGGGTCGGGTCTGCTCGTCGCGAGCGGATCATACGGCAACTCGAGCGTGATCATCGCTGGGCTGGAACCCTCCGCGTACTTAAGACCATAGCCACACCATTGCCCGAGCGAACCGGGACAGATAGTGTAGGTCTGCTGGAGGCGACGTTTGCCGCGGCCGAGTTCCGTCACGCGCAGCCGATACGGGGCGCGCTCCGCCTCACTCATCGCCTGCCACATGGCCTGCGCGAGTGGCGTGGATTGCGGGCCGTCCGCATCGATCTCAGCCAAGGCCCAGTGCAGGCTCACGATCTTCGCCGGGGCCATCGCGATGATGAAGTCGCGCAGCGCACAAATCTCTGGCTCGGACCAAGGCCCCGCGCCGGAGGGCTCGACGCTCTCCGCGTCCCAGGCAAAGTCGCAGTTGCGATTCAGATCGACGCCGCGCGCGTTGTAGCGGGAGTTCCGCACTTCTCCATCGGGGTTACATAGAGCCACCATAGCCACGGGCTCGGCCAGCTGGGCGAGGTAAGTCTCAGCAAAGCTCTCGAGCAGCTTGATCGTCGCGACCTCGTCGCCGTGCATTCCGCCAATGAGGAGCGTTCCCCTCTGCTGAGGGAGATCCGTCTCGAGATTAAAGTTCGCCTGCACCACCTGTTCGCGGCCTTCGACCGAGCGGCCGATCGAGCGGCGAAAAGTTTTACTCCCGTGCATGTGTTTGAGCGGCGTAGAGTCGCAGAATCTTTCCCGAGTGAAAATAGAAACGGTCAGTCGTTCGTTGCATCCCCGGCACACTTTCCGCATCGCGCGAGCGCGGCGGCGGGAGGTGCGGAATGTCTTCGTGCGGATCGTCGGAGATGGCGGCATCGGCTATGGGGAGGCGTCGCCAAACGCATTCTACAATGAGACGGCAGAAGGCGTCGAAAAGCGCCTCGCGGCAGTGGCTCCGCTTCTGGAGTCGCTCCACATTCGCGCCGTCGCCGACATCGAGGATGCGTGGGAGAGACTATGGGAAGTGCTTGCTCCCTCGCGAGCTGCGCAATGCGCGCTGGATCTCGCCATGTGGGATTGGCTCGCCCGCCGCGAAGGGATCTCGGTCGCGGAGCTGGCCTGGGG
>DASVRY010000198.1:0-3336 GCA_036388395.1 Chthoniobacteraceae bacterium | reverse complement strand
GAAATTTCCGAGATGTACGAGGCGTTCGTGACAGAGAAGCCGGATCATGCATCCGTCGTTGCCGCGATGTTCTGGATCGGCAAAGCGCGGGCGCGTGAAGGCAAGATCGAGGAAGCTAAACAATTTACCGTCGATACGCTGAAACGGTTTATCGGTGAGCCGCGCCGCGAGGCGGTGGAGCAGCTCCTCACGCAGCTTGCCCAACTTTGTGCGAAGCGTCCCCGACCCACGGCCCCAGTCCTGACGCCCGTCCAGGTGAGCCAGACCAAGGAGCCTGTCATCGCATCGACCGCTGCACCAGTTCCGGCGGCCGAACCTCCAGCTCCTGAGCCCCCGCCATTCGACCCCGCAGCGGAACTGGAAAAACGCCTCGCGCCACTGGAAGAAGGGGCGAACGCGACCGCCAAAGCGCGTTTGATGTACGCTCGTGCAGAGCTGGCTAGCCTGCGCAAAAAGCCAGCTGATCGCGACCGGCTGATTGAAAGCATTGCGGGCGAATTCAAGCCGGAGGATTTGAGCCCGTTGCTCCTCGCGCAGATCGGCGATCTGCACCTCGGAAAGGGAGACCATGAACGAGCGGCGACTTATTACACGCGGTTGAAAGAAGATTTCCCGAAGAGCGACTATCTTGACGTGGCGTACGTCGGTTTGGGTGAAATTGCCTTCGCGAAGAAGAAGTATGACGACGCGCTGCCGCTCTTTACCGACGCGCTCGAGAAGATCGCCGCATCGATGAAGTTGAAGGAAGCAACGATCGGGAAAGCCAAGACGTTGCTGGAACTCGGCCAATACGCGGAATCACGAAAGCTCTTCGAGCAGGTCGCCTCGGTTCGGGAATGGCGCGGAGACTCCACCGCCTACGCCGTCTTCTCGCTCGGGGAAATCGAGGCTCGTCAAGGCCGCTCGGCGGAAGCGATTGCCCATTACCGTCGGGTCTTCGTAGCTTACCAGAAGTTTCTGCCCTGGGTGGCGAAGGCTTACCTGCGAGCTGCGGAAAGCTTCGAGAAAATGGGCAAACGCAAGGATGCGATCGAGAACCTGCAGGAGATGCTGCGCAACGAGCGGCTCGCCCCCTTTCCAGAAGCTGAACAGGCGCGCCGGCTCCTCGCACAATGGGGGGCAACTTAACCATGCTTCGCTTGGCCATCATTCTCCTTCTCTCGACGGCTTTCACGCGTGCCAGTTGCGCGCAGGCGATCTCAATGAAGGACGGCCGCACAATCGTCGCCAAATCGCTTCGTCGGCAAGGGGACACAATCATGGCCACCAACCCAGTCGAAGCGGGGAAACCGTCCGTGACTGGTGAGATCGGCTATCCGTTGGCGTCGATCGCCCGCCTGGAGCTGGCCGAGCCGCCACAGCTCCGCGCCGCGGGCGAATTACTTCTCCAGGGGAAAGGCGCGGAAGCGGTCGCGCAACTCGACGCCGCGCTGCGGTATTTCGAGGGGTTCCGCGACGCGCCTGGCAGTTGGTGGGCCCCGCTGGCGCTCTTGAAAGCCAATGCTCTCGTCAGCCTGAAGCGCGACAAGGAAGCGGAGCCGATCGTGGATCAACTGGCGCGTCTGGCGACTGATCCCGAAACAGTGCGAGCGGCACGCGTGCAAGTCGCGCAGGCCATGTCACGACGCGGCGAGCACACGCGGGCGCTCGAGTTGCTCGACCCAATCGTGCGCGAAAGCTGGAATCCGGACACGCTAGCTGCCGCGGCGATTGCCAAAGGGCAGAGCCATCTCGCCCTGCGTCAGTGGGACCCGGCACTGATCTCTTTTCTTCAGATCCAGGTCTTCTATCCCGAAGAAAAACTCCTTCAGGCGCCAGCTTTGCTCGGGGCGGGGCGCGCTTATTTTGGCCTTGAAGACGTGACGCGCGCTCGGGCAGCGCTCGAGCAGCTTGTGCAGACTTTTGGCAGCACCGCGGAAGCCGAGCTGGCCCGCACCGATCTCGATAAAATCGCCCGCTTCGAGAAGGGGCGCGCGCCGCTGAAGTAAGTTCATCCCACCTTTATGAAAGCAAAACACGTTTACCTCATGTCGCTCCTCGTCGCCTCGATGCTTTGCGCCATCGCAGGCTTGAATGCGGCGCCAGCTGAAGGTGGAGCCGCGGCTGCTCCTGCGGTCCATTCCAAGACCCTCTGGGAGCAAATCGAGGAAGGCGGCTGGGTGATGATCCCGATCGGCCTTTGCTCGGTTCTGACGCTGTATCTAATCGGCGATGGCGTGATGCGCACCGCGCCAAAACGTGCATTGCCAGCGCAGCAAGTCGCCGCCGTGAAAGCCGCTTTCCGGCAGGGCGATTACGTGGGCGCGTATAACTACTGCAAAGCTAACCCGTCGCCGTTCACGAATGTCTGCCGAATCGCGGTGAGCTTGCTCGGCGATGGCAAAAGTGCCGTGGAAGACGGGGTCGTCGGAGAGCTCTCCAAGGAAAACTCCCGCATGCAGACCTATATTAGCTACCTATCGGTGATCGGGGTGTGCACCCCGATGATTGGTCTGCTTGGAACTGTCACCGGTATGATCAAGGCCTTTGCTGTGCTCGGCAGCCAGGGCATCGGCGATCCTTCCGGCCTTTCTGCCGCGATCGGCGAAGTGCTTGTGGCTACGGCCGCAGGCCTCTTCATCGCCATCCCTGCGTTCAGCGCATTCTACTACCTCCGGAATCGAGCGGCCAAGGTCCTCCACGACATTCAGGACACGATGCTCAGCCTCTTGCGCAAGATGCCTTACGAGCAGCTCGCTGGCTCCCAGATCGGCGACGAAGAGCTATACGCGGCGGCACCGAATTGGATCGCGACCGATAGCACGGCCGAACCGCTCCAGGCCTAGACTGCGCACCGCATGATCAGGAGGATTCACTAATGGCCGGCGGCGGCGGTGGCGAAGGCGAACCTGAGTTCCAGATCGCGCCGATGATCGATGTACTGCTCGTGTTGTTGATTTTCTTCATGAGCATCACTTCCGCCCAGGTGCTGAAAGTCGACCAGACGATCGCTCTTCCGCTCGCGCCGGATGCAGTGAAGAAAGACAACTCTCGCAGTGAGGCGATCGTCAACGTGCGATGGGACGCAGCGAAGAAGAAGGCGGAGTATGTCGTCGACGAGAAAGTCTTCCCCGACCTCGGCGAACTGACGCAGGCGCTCACCTTGGCCAAACGCACGGGTGAAGCAAAAGTCACGAAGAGCGAGAACCCGACATTCCGAGTGGTGATTCGAGGCGATCGCGATGCGACTGCGCTCAGCGTCTCCCTCGCGATGAATGCCGCGGCGGAGGCTGGAGTAAGTGACATTTCATTCTCAGCGACTAACAAAGACTAACCATGCGGCGCTTTGAACCCTCG
>DASVRY010000197.1:0-3359 GCA_036388395.1 Chthoniobacteraceae bacterium | reverse complement strand
CGTCCGGAATGGCTCGCTCGTGAAGAGATCCACTCCGACTACCTTGAGATACTCTCCTGGGAAATCCGGGAGGGTGATCACCCCCTCGAGCAGAGCCGTTGCAGCAGTGATGCCGGCATGGCTCGAAATCGTCGGCCAAAGCGTTTCGTCGATCTTGCCCCGGACTTCGAGGTGCGCCTTTCCCGCAACGAGGTCGACTCCAGCCGCGAAAGAACGATTCGCGCTGTAGTTCGCGATCTGAATGGCTAGGAACACCGCAATCCCAAGCGCGACACTCAGAACGTTCAGCAGTCCCAGGAGCGGGCGCCGCCGCGCGTTGCGAACGACGTGCCACCAAAAAAGTCGCGGAAAGTGTCGCGTCACGGCGGAGGTGGTGTTCTCTCGTCCGACCTCACGCAGCAACCGCTGTCCCAAACACCGGCGACAAGTGCGAGCGGCAGGAGCTACCCACCCGCCGAGGCCTCCTGGAGAGCGCGCTGCAGATTAGCCAGGCTTTCCGCACTCTTGATCTTCTTACCTTCAGAGTCGGTGACGTAGAAGCTGTCGATCGCCGCCCCCTTCTCAGTCGCAATGCGGGAGAGAGCAATCTGCACTCCTGCACGACCGAGGACTTTTAGAAGATTGTAAAGCAGACCAAGCCGGTCTGGGGTTTGGATATCGACCAGCGTATAGATTGGATGAGCGTCATTATCGATGCTGATGCGCGTCGGGAAATCGATCTCCTGGGAAAGGTGGAAACCCCGCTTCTTCATCACCTTTTCCAGATGTGGGGTGAAGTCGTAGTCCTCCGTTTCGAGGGACTGGCGGAGCCGCTTCTCCACCTGCGCGATTTCCTTTTCATCGCTCACCGCTTCAAACTCGGTGCTGCAGACGCGGAAGATGTCCAGCACGAGACTATCACCTCGAGTGAAGATATCCGCGCTAAGGATATTGAGCTGCACGCAGGAGAACGAGCCGGCTATGCGGGCGAGCAACTCGCGTCGGTCCCAACCGCAGAACCAGACCTCGCTGTGTCCCTGGTTCGGCCGGGAGATCCACTTGATCGACGGTGCGAGGAGCGATGCGTCATCACGAACCCGCGCCTCCAGGAACCTGCGGAAGAGCCGGATGTGTTGAATGATCTCTTCCACCGAGTAGGTGAGGAAATACCGATCCGGCATGTGCTCGAAGTGCGCGTCGACTTCCTCCCCGAAATCCGCAGCGAGCTTCTTCTGCACCGTCTGCCTGAGCTCCTCGCGTTCGATTGTCCGCTGCCGATAGAAGGCCTCCCCGTCGGCGAGGTAGAGCGAGGTGCTGTGATAGAGCTGCCAGACAAGTGTTTCTTTCCAGTCCGACCAATTCTCATCGCCAGTTCCCTGTCCATCAACCAAGGTGAGCAGCATGAGCGCGTCGAGGTTCGCCTGATTCTTTACGAGGGAAGCGAACTCCGCGATGGTCGCCGGGTCCTCGACGTTTCGTCGCTGCGCGGTCATCGACATCGTGATGTGATGATCGACGAGCAGCACGAGCGACTTCCGCTCCTCCGGCGCGAGCTGCAGCCGGCGGGCCACGCGCTGGGCGAAAAGCGCGCTCGCCTCGGCATGCAGGCGTGCATTGGAGGCCTTGCCGGTATCGTGAAGGAGCAGTGCCAGATAGAGCACGCCGGGATCTTCCAGCTTTTGGAAGAGCGCCTTGTATTCACCCAGCCTCGCTTCCGCTGTATCGATCACCGAATCCAGCTTTTCGATACAGACGAGCGTGTGTTCGTCGGCTGTATAGCGATGAAAGAACTCATGCTGCACGAGGCAGGTTAGCTGGCCGAACTCCGGAACATAGCGGCCGAGGAAATCCACCTGGTGCATTGCGCGCAAAATCGCACCGACCTCGCCTTTTCTCGAGCAAATGGCGACGAACGTCTCTCGCGTTGCACGGGCGTATTGGAACGTGCGATCGACGAGGTGCAGCCGGCGCCTGACGAGCTGCTGCAGCTCTGGGCTCATGCACAGATCACGCTGCTGCATGTGCTGAAAGAGCCGCATCATGCGTGCAGGGTCCTGGTTAAAGATGTCGCGGGAGTCCGGATAGATCTGGTCTTCTATACTGTAGAAGCCGTCGAATGACTCGGTCTGCGGCTTGGCACTCTTTCTGAGGAAGCTTAAGAGCCGCGGCTTTTTCTCGGTCGGCGGGACGATCGAGAGCCGCTGCGAGAGCAGCTCGGTGATGTTGAAGATATTCCGAGCGTGCTGGTAGTAGTCGCGCATGAAGGCCTCGCTTCGGCGGAGGATATTCTTTTGCGGATAGTTGAACTTGTTCGCGATCTGAAGCTGCTGACTAAGGATGATGACGTCGGTCGAGCGCTTGTTGAGATAGTGCAGCTCCGTCCGGACACGGAGGAGGAAGTCGTAGGCGCGGTCGAGCTGACGGCGTTCCGTTTCATTGAGCCGCTTCTTTTCCACGAGGCCCGAGGTCGTCTGCACGCGCTCTTTGAAGAACGCAACCCAGAGCAAGTTTTGGTAGTCACGCAGGCTACCACAGCCGTTTTTGATATTCGGCTCCTGCATGTAGACACTGCCGCCGTGCTTGGCATGACGTTCCGACTGATTTTTGACCCGGTCTAGAATGTATTGTTCTTCATGCCCATCGACGCACTGCTCGACGAAGGCTTTGCGGAATTGGTCGAAGAGCACTTCATCGCCCGCGACGAGCCGGGCCTCGAGCAATGACGTCTTGGAAAGCATGTCCGCATTCGCCTGCTTCACCGCGCCAGCGATCGAGCGCGTGGAGTGCCCGACTTTAAATCCGACATCCCACAGCATATAGAGGATCTGCTGCACGACCTGACCGAGGTGTTTCTCGACATTCTTCAGCCCGTCCTCGTGGAGGAACATGATGTCGATGTCGCTGTAGGGATTCAGCTCGCCGCGGCCATAGCCACCAATCGCCACAACGGCGATGCGTGTGGATGCGGCGCCTGTATCGTCATTGAAGGCATTCGAGAGCAGGTGCCGCAGAATGATATCAACAAGACTCGCGCGCTGACCGCAGATTTCGCGTCCGCCGCCGCCGCTGTGATGCTTCAGCCGGATTCGGTGGTTCTCGATCTTGAGGAACTTCTTGTAGAGCGAGAGGAACTCGGCGGAATCGAGTTCTCCTTGTGAAAGGAGCTGCTGCTCGGCGTGGGCGAGCACTTTTTCGCGATGACGCAGAGCGTGAAGAGAGACGGACACTGGAAACGAAGATGAGGCGGAGAAGGGCGAAGATCGAATGGCAAATGCGTTACGTCCAATCAGGAAACGTTGGGCGCTGCTTTCCGTAGGAAAAGAGCGCCGTGTTACCTCCTGCCGCGCTCTCCGCCTGCCGCAGCGGTCGTCCTAGAGCTC
>DASVRY010000196.1:0-2435 GCA_036388395.1 Chthoniobacteraceae bacterium | reverse complement strand
GGATTGCGCTCGCGGCGGAGCAATCCTCACCACGCCGACAACCAAAGTCGCATCAACCATGATCCGATCACCTGACCGAAGGCCTGCCGCGGCTCCTCCATGCGCCTGTTTCGACCAAAGCCCGCAGCCGTCGCTTGGAATAGCGTTCGAGCGCCAAGATGGGTCGAGCCGCTTGTCTTCATATTCGTTCCTGGCCCGCGTCGATTTTGATGGCGAAGGAGAACTGATATTCTGTTTCAGCACTTGGAAGGCAACGGTGCGCGGCGAGTCGCTGCTGCCGCTATGGAAAGCGGCATGTACCGGATGCTTGACGCGACTGCGAGTCAGCGACATCACAAACTTGAATAGCCAACCTGTAGTACGCGAAATCACCTTCGCGGAAGCGAGAGACGAGCCTCCATTTGCTGGGCCACCCTTTCCGGCTGATTAACTAAGCAACTGCAAGCCCGATGAGCGTAGGCCGTCAAGGAGGAACGCGAACGCGTAGTGTCCTTGACGGGTGGCGGGCAGGTGAAGCATCGCAACGAGATTTGCGGCGACCCACCCGCGCGCTAACTCATGAATCTGTCGTGAACGGTACAAGCCGACCTCCCGAGCGCTGAAATCCTCGAGCCGCAAATCCGTACACAACCTCCTCCTCGCGTAATCCAGAACGACGCCACCAATCTAGCAAGCGGGTGAGGGTGCATTGAAAGAGCAAACGCAATCCCCGCAATTGGCCCACGACATGGGGCGCCAAGTTCATTGATGTCGCCTCGCTTCCGCTTACGCAGCCATCCGATGCTGATACGGCATGCCTCCGACGAGCAAATCATTTGTCGCTCAGCACGGTGATCGCGAACGCAGCTTGCCGCGTCGCCTGCGACTGTTGCGGTTGGATCTAATAAGGATGCGTGCGAGTTACTCGCGCTTTCTATTGCGCGTTCTCGGCGCCTGCCACCGTAAGTGCTTTCATGGTTTGGGGACTGACGACCGCGTCGATCTTTGACCGCGGCGGCGTGGCTGCGGCTCGGTGCAGCGACGCCATCTCTGGAGGCAGCGGCCCGCGCAGTCTGCTCCGGAGCGGGTGAGTGCTCGCAGCCAAGCGTAGGAGCAGTCTGCGTGGGTGGTGGAGGTTTGGTTATGGAACTCCCTAGTTGCGCCGAGATTTTCATGTCCTCGCGGAAAAGGAAACGGTACCCCACGGATGTCCCACCCCTTGGAGAAGATGAACGGCAAGACGAGAACCTGGCAGGCATGATGACTTACGAAGAATTCTTCACCACCGCCACTGGCGGCAATTCGCCCTACGGCTACGAGCGCAGGGTGGCCGGCGGTTCCGAAGCCGATCCGGCAGGAAACTTTACGAACGGCACCGTCTGCCAGTCGCAACTCATCGAAATCCCCATCGGACTCTAATCGCATTCTGCCATGTCTTTTGCTGCTGATTTCCTCAACCTTACTGGAAGCAAACCCTTTCCATGGCAGTCCGCGCTCTATGAACGGTTCTGCCAACAATCTCCCCGCGGCTGCTAATATTCCGACCGGCCTCAGAAAGACTTCAGTTATTGCGGTTTGGCTCATCGCCCTCGCACGCAATCCCGATCGCGTGCCACGACGACTTGTATATGTCGTTAACCGTCGCACGGTTGTCGATCAGACGACCACCGAGGTAGAGCGGCTCCGCAGCGCAGTCCTGGAATCAGAACTCGCTGAAATCCGCAGTGCGCTCGCGTCTTTATGCGCGCTGCCGTTACTGAAAGCCGATGATCCGCCATTGGCGATCAGCACCCTGCGCGGAGACTTCGCCGACAATGGTGAATGGCTCGCCGACCCCGCTCGTCCTGCAGTCATTATTGGCACGGTGGACATGTTCCCGGTGCTATGCAATCTCAGCCAGCTTGATTCTTCACCCAGTTCACGGCGAAGAACACGAGGTCGCTAGATTGGTTGAAGCCGAGCTTCTCTTTGATGTGCAGCCGGTGCGTTTCGACCGTCTTTGGGCTGAGATTCAGCCCTTCAGCGATTCGCTTGGTGCTCAGACCGTCGCCAAGGAGCTGCAGAACTTCCATCTCTCGGTCGCTGAGCTTGTCCAGCAGGGACTTCTCTTTCGTGGAACTCTCGCCCGAGGCTTGGAAGAGTAGTTGATTGCTGAACGCGGGGCTCACGTAAACGTCCCCAGCGGACACTTTGCGGATTGCTTCGAGAAGCCGAGCGGTGCCTGCACTTTTCATCACGTATCCCTGTGCTCCGGCGCGCAAGGCGCGCACCGCGTAAAGAGTTTCATCGTGCATCGAAACGAGGAGAAGCAGAAGGCCGGGGTGTTCCGCTCGGAGTTGTTTAGCGAGTTCGATTCCACTCGTGCCGCCAAGTGAGACATCGAGAATGACTAGATCAGCCGGGGTGGTGCGCAAGGCGCTGAGGGCGGCTCCCGCCGTATCGGCGTGCCCGCAGAC
>DASVRY010000195.1:0-5050 GCA_036388395.1 Chthoniobacteraceae bacterium | reverse complement strand
ACGGGTGAGCTCCGTGCTCGGTTCGTCGAGCGTGATCACGGTCAGCGGGCGGCCGGAAAGCGCGAGCAAGGTGCCGCCGATTTCCCAATTGCCGAGATGCGCGGTGACGATGATGACGCCACGACCAAGGGCGAGCGCCTCTTCTAGGTTGGGAAAGCCGCGCCATTCGTCGACGAGGTTTGTGGAGTGGGACGATTCTCGGCCGGCGCAAATGAAGTAATCCGCAAGCATCCGGGAAAACTCCGCGACGTTCCGCGCGCATAGAGTGTCGAGTTCGGGCCCCGTCTTCCCGGTGACGCGCTGCAAATTATCGTGCAAGGCTGCATGCGCGCTCGGAACGCGGGCGTAAGCAAGCCGGGCGACGAGTTGCGCGATCTGCTGCGACGCGGAGCGGGGGATCAGTCGTGCGAGAACCAGCGCGGCCTTGAAGGCGCGCAGCGCATACAGATTCGAGCGCATTCAGGCGTTGCTGTTGCGCCAGGGTTCAGCCGGGAGATTGATGAGGAACGCCGCGAAGGGAATGCCACGAACAGCGACCGCAACTCCCACCCTGCTCTGCAGAGCGCAATGGCGAAGAGACTCGTCGGTCGGGTTCAGGCTCATGCGCAGGCCGACCGGACCCTAGCGATTGAAGACGAAGACGAGCCGTTCGCCGGACTTCGCGTCCCGGACCTGCAGCCGAGCGAGTCGCCCGCCTTGGAATTGCGCATCCGCCGAGCACCCGCCCGCTTGCACGTTTTGGCGCGTCGGCGAAGCGGCGGCGAAGATTTCCGGAAGGACCGTCCAAATCCGGAGGCGCTCGGGCGCCGCGTTCTTGCTACCCTGCCAGGCGCCGCGGGCGAAGGTTCCTTCGGCGCGAACAGTGTCCTGAGCCGTCCACAGTTTGAGCAGAGGGAAGCCTGGGCCTGACGAATAAGAGAGCTGGAATTGGTTCGGCGCCTCGTGGCGGACTACGACGTCGCCGATCACCGAGCGGTCACCAGTGACGCATTGGAGCTGGCCGACGTAAGTTTTCCATGAAGCCGTCGGCGCGGCGAACTGATGCGGCGTCTGGCACGCGCCGAGAAGCGCGAGAGCGGCAACAAGCGGGAGAGAGCGGATCAGACGGCGCACGCGGGAGTAGAGGATGGGTTGGGATTGGCCGCCGGCTCCGGGATAAGCGTGAGGCGGGGGCAAAGAGTGAAGCGGCGTTGGAGAAAGACGACCAGATAGAAAATCTGCATGCGCCACCAGACGCCGAAGCCGCCGAGGAGATTGCCCGCGAGCACGGAGTTTACTGCCGCGACGAGCTGGAAGCGGTTCACCGGATTCGAGATCACCTCGATGAACTCGTGCGTGTACCAAGAATTCACAAAGCGCAGGTAAAGATCCATG
This sequence comes from Chthoniobacteraceae bacterium, assembly GCA_036388395.1. Lineage (GTDB taxonomy): Bacteria > Verrucomicrobiota > Verrucomicrobiia > Chthoniobacterales > Chthoniobacteraceae > DASVRY01. The sequence continues at coordinate 3,676 of DASVRY010000195.1, read as the reverse complement.
CCGGCGCGCAGATCGCGCTCATAGCGAGCGAAGCGTTTCGCACCTTTCGCGGAGTCGCGCAGCGCGACGTCGACCGCCTCGGCGGTGCGTTCGCCCGAGAGTAGCGCCAGATGCACGCCCGTGCTGAAGACGGGATCGATGAACCCCGCAGCGTCGCCTGCGAGCAGCCAGCGCTCACCGACAAATTGCCGGTTCCGATACGAGTAATCGCCTGTGGAGTAGACCGGCGAAACGCGTGTGGCGTTCTCCATCCGCGCCATGATCGTTGGCTGTTGCTCGAGCGCCGTGGTGAGCGCCTCTTCCGGCTTCTGGCCCAGCTTCTTGTAATCGGCGGTATCCATCACCATGCCGATGCTCATCTTCGTCTCGCCCAGCGGGATCATCCAAAACCAGCGATCGGTGCCGCGGACCATCCGCGTGAGCGTGGCGTCGCGACCCGGATCACGCTCGACGTTCTCGTAGTGCGCGAATACGGAGAATTTGTTCAGCGTCGGGTAGCTTTCCTTGAGCTTGAGGTGTGCGCCGAGGACGGTATTGCGGCCGCTCGCGTCGATCAGGTAGCGGGCGCGAATCTCCATGGGCTCTCCACCTTTCGCACGGATCTGCAGCGCCACGGCCTCGCTGCCGAGCTCCACGCGATCGACGGTGGTTTCTTCGCGGACCTCGGCACCTTCCTCTGCGGCTCGGTCGAGGAGTAGTTTGTCGAACTCGGCGCGCTCGACCTGATAGGAAGTGGTGTGCTTCAGGCGGAAGCCATTCTCGAAAAAGAACTTCACCTTGCGTGAGCCACAGGCGGTGGTGAGCTCGGCGCCGTGTTTCGTAAGAAAGGTGCGGTCGAGCGTCTCGCGCAGCCCGAGCTTTTCGAGGATCGGCATGCTGTACGGGAGGAGCGATTCGCCGATGTGGAAGCGTGGGAATTTTTCCCGCTCGAGCACGAGCACGCGGCGTCCAGCCCGGGCGAGAAGCGTGGCGGCGGTGCTGCCGGCCGGCCCGCCTCCGATGATCGCAACGTCGTAGATGTCCTGCATGGAAGCGGGGAGCTTACACAGCGGCTGGCGAGGAACAACCGGTGATTGGTGATTGGTCCATGATCGCTCTTGCCGCCTCCACAGATCATTAATCAGCACCTTACTTCGCCTATGAGCATCCCGATCCATCCGCGCAGCTCTATCTTAAGCACAGCCCTATTCGGACTTCTCTGTTTGATCGCTGCTGGTTTCCTCGGTGGGCTGATGTTCGTTAGCTGGCCAACAGGGGTACCCGGTGAGTTGTTTGGAGACGCGGCACCGGACCGTTTCGACCTGTTCTTCTGGGCCGGATCGGTCGTTGGAATACCTTCGAGCATTTTTGCTGCACGGGTGTGGCATACCTCAGGCCGCAATTGTTTCCATTCTACCTTCTTTGCTGGACTGGGATTCCTTGCCGTCACTCTGCTTTACGTCCGGGAAGCACAGACTTGCCTCTACCATGTGCCGGAGATGTGGCCGGAGGGACACGTTCCCGGCGAATTCTTTTTTTACCCGCTCCTCGCGCTGTACAGCTGTTCCGTGGGAATTATTCTCATCCTCGTCGCTCTTCATACCGATCGTCCCTCACCGGGAGTGTCGTCCCGCTCGACCATGGGAAGCGCGCAGCACCCTAATCACCTCTCACCAATCATGCAGCCTACTCAATCCGCGTCGCCATCTCCTGCGCCTGCAAACACAACTCCGCAGCTCGGAATGCGTGCTCCTGGGTCATCGCGTTTTCCGTGCGGTTCAGGCAATCGAGGATCAGCTGTCCGAAAAAGGGGAAGCCCACCTCGCCATGACACCGGATGTGTTGCTCGCCCTTGTGATCCACGAGGTAGAGCTGATCACCCTCGTTCTCGCGAGCGACGTCGAGATACTTGCGCAGCTCGATATAGCCGGCGGTCCCGAGGATGAATGTGCGTCCGTCGCCCCACGTGCTGAGGCCGTCGGGATTCAGCCAATCAATGCGGATATAGTTCGTCGCGCCGTTGTCAGCCACGAGATTGGCCTCACCCCAATCCTCGAACTCAGGGAAATTCTTGTGATGGTAATTGGCGGTTTGCGCATTCACCACGCGTGCGCTTTTTGCGCCGGTGTAGTGGAGGAATTGTTCGAACTGATGCGAGCCGATGTCGCAGAGAATCCCGCCCGTTTTCTCCTTCAACCAAAACCACTCTGGTCGCGAGCTCGGTGAGCAGCGGTGCGGCCCGATGCCCATCACCTGCACCACCCGCCCGATCGCACCTTGGTCGATAAGTTGGCCTGCGCGGACGGCGCATTCCACATGCAGCCGCTCGCTAAAGTAGACCATGTATTTCCGCCCAGTCTCCGCGACCTTGGCCCGCGCGGCGGCGAGCTGATCAAGCGTTGTGAACGGCGTTTTGTCGGTAAAGTAATCCTTGCCCGCATCCATCACGCGCAACCCGAGGGGCCCGCGCTCGCTGGGGATTGCCGCGCTGGCGATAAGCTTGATCTCCGGCTTGTCCAGGATCGCCTTGGCGCTCGCAAGCGGCTCGACGTGCGGGAAGGTCTTGCAGAATTTCTCCACCTTCACCGGATCCGGATCGTAGACGTAACGCAGCTCGCCGCCGGCTTCCGTGAGCCCTTTGCACTGGCCGAATATGTGACCGTGATCGAGCGCCACGGCTGCGAAGGGAAACTCGCCCTTCTCCACGACAGGACTCGGTTTGCCCTCCGGGGCGTAGTTCATTCCATCGTATTTCTGCATGGCGGGAACGGTAAGGTCACCGGCTCGCAATCGTCAGCGGTTTTCTTCCGGCGGTTTGTTGGCGGCGTAAAATCCCGCACACGCGAGTCTGCTCATCGCAGCCGCTCAAAAGCTTAACTTTGCGCGCATTCTGTGCGAGTCGTGGAGCCATGCACTTCCGCCTGCTGACTCTCACCGCCACTGTTGTTCTGGCCATTTCCGCTCAAGCCGCTCTGACCGATCAGGAACTCGACTCGGTCGGGCGCCGCGTCTGGAAAAATGAATGCGGCGGCACGCGCGACGGGCTCACCTCGTGGAATGCGGGGGAGAATTTCGCTTCGCTCGGGATCGGACACTTCATCTGGTATCCGAAAGGGGTGCGCGGGCCGTTCGACGAAAGCTTCCCGCGGCTCGTGGAGTTTCTGCAAGAGAATGGGGCCAAGGTGCCGGCATGGCTGCGGGAGACGAAGGCGTGTCCGTGGTCGAGCAAAGCGGAGTTTCAGGCGGAGTTCCGCGGCGAGCGGATGAACGAATTGCGCGATCTGCTCGCCTCAACGATCCGCCTGCAGAGCCGCTTCCTCGCCATGCGCATGGAAGCCGCCTTGCCGAAGATGCTCGGTGCCGCACCCGCGGGAGACCGCGAGAAAATCCGCGAGAACTTCCAGCGGCTCACGACGAATGGAGCAGGCACCTTTGCGCTGATCGATTACGTGAATTTCAAAGGGGAGGGGACCAAGGAGACCGAGCGCTACAAGGGCGAAGGGTGGGGATTACTGCAGGTGCTCGCAGGCATGAATGGCGGCGGAAATGCAGCGCGGGAATTTGGCGAAAGCGCCGCACGGGTGCTCGAGCGCCGGGTGAAGAACGCCCCCGCCGGGCGCAATGAAGCACAGTGGCTCCCCGGCTGGAAGAATCGGGTGCGGGCCTACGGCGCGTGAGTCAGCGCCAGGAGACGACG
>DASVRY010000194.1:0-9166 GCA_036388395.1 Chthoniobacteraceae bacterium | reverse complement strand
CGGTCGAGTTCGACGCCGCGTGCGGCACCGATGCGATAGACCATCTTGGTTTGCATCGGCACGATGGCGAGGGTGGCCATGGTCTGCGGGAGCAGCTCGAGCGCGCCGCCGACGATGGCGTAGCGCAGGATCATGGCGTCGGTTTCCTCGGCCTGCGCCGGCGCAGGTGAAGCGACGGGAGTGCTGGCCAACGCGGCAGCTTCGTCATCCGCGGGCTGGGTGCTGGTGGTGGGCAGGGCGAGCGCGGTCCGGAGTTGATGGAGGAATTGCAGCTCGGCGGTGTTGCAGACGGCGTCCGCATCGCACACGCACACGGCCATCTCGTAGGCGAGCTGGCGCGCCCCGGGAGTGAGCAGCCGCGACGCGACGGTGGCGACGTCGGGCCTGTTCAGCAGCACTTGCCGGTAAAGTGCGGTCACGTCCACCTCCTCGTGGGCGAGCGAGTCGGTGATCTTTTTGAGCTGCTGGCGTTCGGTGTCGTGTTTCTCGCCCTCGGCGAAAGACGCCATTAGGCAGAGGGTGAGGATGGCTTCGGATTCGGCGGCGGATAGGGTGTTCATGTGACGGAAGGGTGCGGGTGTTTGGATGATGGGAAGAATTTCTCGACGGTGGCTCGCGTCGGCCCGGGGGTGAGCAGGCTCACGAGCGCCATCCAAAATGCCGAGCCGAGGCACATGAACATCACGGGCATGTAGCCGTAGATCGTCACATTCATCGGCGTGCGCAGGAAGAGGCCGCCGAGCTCCGCAAAAATCGGGACAGGCGGCTGGCCAGGCTTCGGCGCAAGGCCGTGCGAGTGGAGTTGCAGCCACCAGAGCAGGGCCATGCAGAAGACCACCCAGAGCACGGCGGCGAGCGCGCCCCATTTGTTGCTCCGCCGCCAGAAGAGCGCGCCGAGCATGACCGGCGCGAGCGCGGCAAAGCCGGAGAACCCAAAGCGGATGGCGAGATCGAAGATGGATTTCTGCCCTTCCAGCGCAAGCGCCAGGGCGTAGCTGACGATGGCGATGACAATGACAAACGCGCGGCCCATCCAGACCTGCACGTTCTCGCCATACTTCTTCGCGCCGCCGTAATGCGCGAAGACATCCTGGCTGAACATAGTGCTCAGCGCCATGATCTGCGAATCGGTCGCCATGACGCACGCCATTATCGCGGCGCCGAGGACGCCGGCGACGATGACATCGGTATTCGCGCTCAGCAGGCGCAGGATCACGTCGTCGGATTCCCCTAGCTTCAGCCCGGGAAACTGATGCGCGGCGATAATGCCGAGATAAACGCTCGGCAGCCAGATGAGCAGAATACAGATCGGATACCAGACGACCGTGCGCTTGAACGACGTCACCTTTTCCGCCGTGAGGCACATGATCGCCATGTGCGGGAACATCATCGCGGAGAGCGGGATGAAGGTGTAGCTGAAGAACTCTTGGGGCGAGATGCGGGCGCGCGTGAGGAGCGCGGAATCTTTCGGATTGGCGGCGATCTCCGCCATGATCCGGTCGTAACCGCCGAGGTTGCGGGAGATCAGGTAGAACGCGATCGCGCCGAAGCAGAGAAAGAGCACGGTCTGCAGCGCATTCACCCAAGCCACGCCGCGCATGCCGCCAAAGAAAACGTAGAGCATGACGACGACCGCGACAATCGCGCCGCCGAGCCAGTAAGGCACCCAGCCGTCGCTCAGACTATTCAGCGTGTGCCCGCCGCCCATCATGCCGATGACGACATACGGGATCATCATCAGCGCGGTGACGGCGAAGATGACAGTGCCGATGCCATCGCATTCCCAGCGGTCGCGGAAATACTGCACCTGCGTCATGTAGCCGTGCTTTTTCCCGAGGGCCCACAGGCGCGTGCCGATGAGGAAAATGGTGAGCGGAATGACCAGCCCCGATGACGACGCCATGAGCCCGTAAACGCCGATGCCGCGCTGGTAGGCGAGACCGGAGCTGCCGAGGATGGCGAAGGCGGTCATGTTTGTGCCGAAGACCGTGAGCAGGAAAACCCATGGCCCGAGCGAGCGGCTCGCAAGGAAGAAGTCCTCCTTCGAGCCGGTGCCTTTACGGAAGGCGAACATTCCCACGTAGAGGATGATCGCGAGGTAGATGAAGACGACAATCGCTGGGATCATGGATTCTCGGAGGGCGGCTGTTCGTCGCCGTGCTCTTCATTTTCGAGATGCGCGGGCCAGGCAAAGCGCACGAGCAAGGCCATCGTTAGGGCGGCGAGGACCGAGTAGCCGAGATGATAGGTTAGCCCGGGCGGCAGCAAGCCGAAGAGGAGCGGTCCCGCTTTCGTCCAGTTCCACACATCCTGATGGAGCGCGAAGACGATCAGCACCCAGATGGTCAGGAGCCAGTGGTTTGTTTTCATGAAGCGGTTTGCGAAAGCTTTACGCGCAGCGCATCGAGCTGGGAGCGCAAGACGGCAAGTTGTTGGTCGAGCGCGGTCACGTCGTTAAGGACGGTGCCTTTCTCCGCCGTGGCGCGGGCGGCCTCCTTTTGCGCGTCGAGTTCGCTGTGCACCTCGGCCATGCTGTTCATCACGATGCCGATGAAGAGGTTCAGCATGATCATCGTGCCGAGCAGGATGAAGCTCACGAAATATGGTGTCGCGGCAAGGGGCGCGGCGGCCTGCGCGCTGTCATACATAGTCCTCCAGTCATCCAGCGTGATCATCTGGAAGAGCGAAAGCAGCGCCTCCGTTAGACTTCCAAAATACTTCGGGGACGCCTGCCCGAATAAGTGAACCCCCGTGACTGCATAGATATAAAAAATGAGACCTAGGAGCAACCCAACGTAGCCCATGGAACTCAGGCTCTTGATGAGTGCACCGACGAGGAGTTGCAGCTTCGGCAGCGCGGTGATGAGCCGGAGCAGTCGCAGTGTGCGGACGAGTCGTAGCACGGCGGCGAAAGGTCCACCGATCGGCAGCAGGCAGACCGCGACGATGGTGAAGTCGAAGACGTTCCACCCGTCGCGGAAGTAATCGAACGGCCGGCGCCCGTGCGATGCAAGCTTGAGCGCGATCTCGACGATGAACACCGCGAGCACCGTGACATCGAGCGCGTGCAGCAAAGCTCCGTGTTGTGCGACGATCGCGGCGTTGGTTTCGACGCCGGCGAGGACGCCCGCGAGGAGAATCGCTGCGATGATCGTGCCGCGAAACGGCCTCGAATCGACAATGCGTTTGGCGAGCTGACTCATTCGTCCGGCGGGGAAATCTGTTGGGGCGGGTCCTGGGTTGGAAGCGGCGCGCGTTCGATCAGGATCTTGTCCACAGAGGTGCGATCCATATCGATGATCTCGAAGCGGAGGCTGGCGGAGATGACGCAATCGCCTTCGCGGGGATGACCGGCCAATCGATCGATCATGAACCCGGCCACAGTCACGTTCGCGTCGCTGTCCGGTGGGACGAGAGCCACGCCGAGCAGCTTGGAAGTCTTCACGAGGCTGAACTGCCCATCGACCAGCCAGGAGCCATCCGGGCGCTGGCGGGCCTCGGGTTTGAGCCGCTCTTCGAAGGAAGGGATATCGCCGACAATGGCCTCGAGCACATCAACGAGCGTGATGAGGCCGACTGCGCGTCCATCCGCCTCGCGGACCACGGCGAGGTGGACGCCGGTGCGTTTGAACTGGTTCAACACATCCAGCACCGGGTCGGCGGGACCGACAAAGAGCGGCGCGGTGAGCAGATCGGCGACACGGACCGGAACGCCCGCGGCGAGATTTGCGTAGATCGACTTCACCGTGACCACACCGAGAACGTGGTCTCGATCGTCGGCAAAAACCGGGTAACTCGAATGTCCCGAGACCACGATTTTGTGCCAGAGAGTCTCTTGCGTATCGGCGAGCTTCACGAAGACCAGCTTGGCCCGCGGCGTCATGATCTCCCGCACGGCGCGACGATCGAAGGAAAGCACGGACTCCACCATGCGCGGCTCTTCCGGGTGGAAAACGCCGCTTTCGCACCCTTCCCGCATTAGCAAACGCACTTCGTCTTCCGAAACGCTTTCCGGCGGGGCGGTCTTGATCCGCAGCAAACGAAGCAGGGCGTCCGTGGCGCCACCCAGCACATGCACAGCGGGCCGGGCGAGGCGACTAACCCACTCGATTGGTCGCGCGAGCCTGCTCGCGATGATCTCCGGAGCGGCCAGCGCAATCCGTTTCGGCGCGAGTTCACCCACCACCACCGAGAGGAAAGTCAGCGCGAGGACGACCAGCCCGAAGCTCACCACTTCCGCATACGGTTCGAACCCGGGCACCTGGTCCAGCCACGCCCCGAGCGCGGTGGCTAGCGTTGCGCCACTGAACGCGCCGGCCAATAATCCGATCAGCGTGATCCCGATCTGGACGGTGGGCAGAAAACGATCGGGCGCCTCCGCCAGACGCAGGGCCGCGCGGGCACCCGTGTGGCCAGCCTCCGCCATTTGCATAAGCCGCGATTTCCGGGAAGAAACCAGCGCCATCTCGCTCATGGCGAAGGCTCCATTCGCAAGGAACAGCGCCAACACGACGAGGACTTCCAGGACAATAATGCTCATCAAGGCGCAGCGTTTCGAGGCGCTGTTCGATCAGTGCGGTAAAAGGTTGTGAAGTGTGCGGGGTTGAGATTCACGAAGCGCCGACTTTCGTCGCCTCTTCCGGATTCGCCAACGACACATACTCGAAGCTACACTTCGTTTTATTGGAATACTGCCGAGCTGATCGCCGACTGCCTTAACAACGCGGAGCTGCTTCGTTAGGATTCTGTCCCTGCTCGGAAGATTCGCTTTAGCCGCGTCACGAATATTTCCCGCGGTGTGTCTTTCCAGGCGCGGTCCCACTGCGAGGCATCGAACTCGTGGTATAACCGCTCGGCAAGATCCGGATGAGTGAAGGTGAGGCGGGTGACAAAGCGCTGCTCCTCCTGGACGCAAAGGCGCTCAATTCGTGAACGCAGTTCTGGCGTGTAAAGAATGCCGCGGGAGCGGATCTGACCGTGGGTTGCTTCGTGAACGAGTACACAGCCATACCAGCCTACAAAATACTCCCGGTCGTAATCTGGAGAAGGCTCGAGGAAGTCGATCGCACAGCTCCGATTTCGGTGCCGGTACTCCGCCATGCCTCGACGCTCGAGCGTTTGATGGACAATCCACGCGAGATGTGTGCGCACCCGCTCAAAACGGCGAGGGTCTGTTGCCTTCAGCAGGCGCAATGCTTCGAGCAGAATGTCGCGAAAGTGCTGGGTCTGAGTGCTGGGCGTGTGCAGATCGGCAAGTATGATCCCCTCGAACCGCGCCACCTCGTTGCTCCTCAGTAAACAGAGTTCCAGCCTTGCGCCGTATTTCAGGATCAATCTTCGTATCATGGCTTAAGGTGGAAGCTCATGCACGGCTTGAGTGGCCGTTCGCTCTGGTTTGGTTCTCGATCCCGGAGTTAGCTAAGGGCTTTGCGTACGGCTTGAGTCGGCGCAATCCTGTGCGTAGTCGCGGCGCGGTAACGGAGTTCCAAGGTAGCGGCGAGCGTTCCCCACGTGCTTTGCTAGCTTTGCGGAGGAGAGTGCGAAAGCTTCTCGCGGAGCGCGTTGAGTTGGGATTGCAGGGCAACGAGTTGCTCGTCGAGCGCGGTGACGTCACTCAGGACCGTGCCCTTTTCCGCAGTCGTCTGGGCGGCATGCTTCTGCTCGTCCATTTCGGCGTGCATCTCGTCCATGCTGTTCATCACGATGCCGATGAAGAGGTTCAGCATGATCATCGTGCCGATGAGGATGAAGCTGACGAAGTAGGGCGTCGCCGCGAGGGGCGCGGCCTCTTGCGCGGCGTCGTACATGTTCCGCCAGTCGTCGAGCGTGATCATCTGGAAAAGCGAGAGCAGGGCGGCTCCGAGATTTCCGAAATGGACGGGGGACGCCTGGCCAAACATGTGAACGCCCGTGACGGCATAGATGTAGAAGATCAGCCCCAGCAGCAATCCCACGTAACCGATGGAACTGAGGCTCTTGATAAGCGCGCCGACGAGGAGTTGCAGCTTCGGCAAGGCTGTGACGAGCCGCAGGAGGCGCAGGGTGCGGACGAGGCGCAGCACCGCGGCAAACGGCCCGCCGATTGGGAGCACGCAGACCGCGACAATGAGGAAATCGAAGACATTCCAGCCATCGCGGAAGTAATCCAGCGGGCGGCGTCCATGGGAGAGAAGCTTCAGCACGATCTCAATGATGAAGATGGCGAGAACCGTGACATCGAGGAAGTGCAGGAGCGCGCGGTGGCGGGCGACGAATGCGCCATTCGTCTCCACGCCGGCGAGGACGCCCGCAAAGAGGATGGTGACAATGATGACAGTGCGGAAGAGACGTGAATCGACGAGACGTGTGGCGAGGCGGGTCATGCGGAGATGGCTGGAATTCGGGCTGAAACTACGCAGTTCGTCCGCCGGTGCACGTTTGATCAAGATCTTCTACAAAGAGATGTGGCGATGATCTCGAGACGAGGGCCCTGTCGGTGGAGGTGGGATGTCTGTAACTTCTCAGAAACGCCTCTGCTGGTGATCGGCGCCGGTGCTCTTCGCCGAGTGCAGGCTGTTATCATCGGCTCGTGAAAGAGAGCTTTTGTGGCACGGGAAGAGGTGCGGAAAACTGGAGCTTGAGCACGGCTCGAATTTTTCAACCTATCGCGACAACACAGTGATTGGCGCCACGGAGTATATGCAAACTTCACCTCTGCTGGTGTCGGGGCGGAGCGGCTCGCCGGGAGCGCAGTCATCGCGGTCAATGCAACAAAAAGGGGAGGTGCATTCCTCTGGCGCGGGGACAAATGCCTGCTACGGTTCGCCGCGACGGACCCCAGAGACTATGGAACGAAGAGCACTATCGACGTTGGCGTTGACGATAATCGTGGCTGTGTTGGCATGGATCGCGCCGACGAGTTTCGCACAGGTGAATGTGGGTGATCGGGACCCTACTTTCCCTTCGCCAACGCTCTCGAACGGTGTGGATCCGGGGATAGTGAAGGCGATGGTGCATACGACTGCAGGAACCGTGATTGTGGGGGATTTCACTTCCGTGAATGGCGTCCCCCGCGGCAGGATTGCGCGGCTTTTGCCGGATGGCTCTCTGGACCCGGAGTTTGCCGCGGGGGCGGGGGCCGACGGCGCCATCAATGCCGTTGCACTGGCTGGAGATCACTTCGTCCTCGGCGGGGAGTTTACAAGCTTCGATGGCTCACCCCGATCTTATCTTGCGCGCGTTTTCGCCACGACAGGCCGAGTCGACAAAAACTATGCGATCAGCGGCCCAAATGGGGTGGTTCACGCCATCGTCGCCTCCGGTTCCAGCGTTTACATCGGCGGAGAGTTCACTGCGATCGGCGCGGTGAGTCGCAACCGGCTGGCGTATCTGAACGGGACCACCGGCGCGGCTGATTCCACCTTTAATCCTCCATCCGGAGCTAATGGTCCGGTCTATGCGTTAGGCCGGTCGACCTTCTCTTCAATCAGCTCCCAACTCTTCGTTGGCGGGAACTTCACGTCGCTGGGAGGACAGTCCCGGACTCGGCTCGCGTCGGTGGACTCCAGGAGTGGATCAGTCACCACTTTTAACGCGAATGTTAGCGGCCCGAATGGACCCGTCCTCACAATCCTCGTCTCGGATTCCACCTACAATGGAAGCAACTCGATTTACGTCGGGGGATCGTTCTCCGCAGTGGATGGTCTCGGGCGTGGCAACATCGCGCGCTACGCGAGCTCCATCTACTCATACTATGGACCGCCGGCGCTCGATCCGTCCTTCAACATTTTCACCGATGGGCCGGTGCGCCGAGTCGGCCAGGCGAGCAGCTCCGCGTATCGGCCGGAACTCCTGATCGGCGGAGATTTTCTCCATGTGAACGCAACCCCAAAGAAGCATATCGCTCGGCTGGTCACTGGCGGATCCAGCTACAGCTATTATTCTCCGAGTGGACTCGTTGCGTTCAACCTCGACATGACATTTGGCAGCGGAACAGGGCCGAACGGGCCGGTGCGAGCGATCGTCGCCACCGGCGAGGGTAAAGTATTGATTGGGGGCAGCTTCGCCGAAGTGAGTGGCGCGGCGGCGGCAGGGCTGGCGCGACTGTATGGCAGTTCAGGAAGTGCTCCGCCATCAATCCCGACTATCGTCGCGGCTCTAGCAGTCGGCGCTTCGCGGAACTACCTGGAGTGGGGGTATGTGAGCTACGCATCGAAGTATAGCGTCGAGCGGCGTCAGGAAGGACAGACGGAGTGGACCCCTTTCGAGGTTACCACCGCGAAGAGAGTCGATCTAAATCTGGAGCCGGCGACGACCTACCATTATCGGGTCCGTTCCATGAACAGCAATGGCTCCAGTGAGCCGTCTGCAACGGTGGCGCTGACCACGCTGGTTGAGGAGTGGAACGGGGCTGGGGCGCTTGATCCATCTTATGCTCCGCCTGCTCAGGCATTCTCCTCGATCTCCTCGGCTGTCTTACTTCGAGACGGGCGTATCTTGATCGCGGGATCGTTCACGACGGTGTTGGGAGTTCCCCGGTCGCGAGTGGCGGTGCTCCTGCCGGACCTGACGCTGGATGTGTCGTTCGATCCTGGTGTCGGCGCGGATTCGACGGTGGAAGAAGCAATCGAGCTGCCGGACGGAAAAATTCTAATCCGGGGATACTTTTCCAAGGTTAGTGATGTTAGCCGGCCGTACCTTGCCCGACTAAATCTCAACGGCTCCCTCGACAGCAGCTTCACCGCGCCAACTGGCATCAGCGGAACCTATTCGATGGCCATCCAGGGTGATGGGAAAATTCTCATCGGTGGCTATTTCACTCACCTTGGGGGTTTGCCTCTGGAAAGGCTCGCACGCCTGAATGCAGATGGAACAATCGACGAAACATTCCTCACGACGTTTGATTCAACTGTGAATGCAGTGGTTGTTGATAGTGAGCAGAGGATACTCGTGGGTGGCTCTTTTTACCGTGTCAACGGCCGGCCCATCGAGGGGGTCGTCCGGCTGCTCCGGGACGGGACCATCGATGATTCTTTCGATGCAAAAGCGGATACTTCCGTGACGGACATCGCGCTGAGTGGGAACGGCCGGATCCTGGCGTCGGGCTCCTTTTCTACGTTCGCTGGCGTGTCTCGTTCGCGAATGGCTCTTTTGCGGGAGGACGGCTCTCTGGACCCAGCGTTCAACC
>DASVRY010000193.1:0-9141 GCA_036388395.1 Chthoniobacteraceae bacterium | reverse complement strand
CCGCGGGGCGTTGCGCTTGAAGGCCGACCCAACGCTCGAGCCGCTGGAGCAGGTCATTGCCACGCTGGCCGCGCAGCCCGCAATCCTCGTCCTGGATAACTTCGAGCAGCTCGGCCAGGCCGGCGTTGCGTTTGTGCGCACGCTGCTCGCGCGCGTGCCGAGCTTGCGCTGCCTCGTCACCTCACGCCAGCGGCTTGGTCTCGACGGCGAGCGGGAGTTCTCCGTGCCTCCGCTCTCCGTCCCGCCGAAGGGCGGCGGAAGCGAACAGCTCGCCGAGTTCGAGAGCGTGCAGCTCTTTGTCGATCGCGCCCAAGCCGTGCGCTCGGATTTTTCGCTGAACGAGCGGAACAGCGGCTCGGTCGCCACTCTGTGCCGGCAGCTCGAAGGCGTGCCGCTCGCGCTCGAGCTCGCGGCTGCGCGTGCTCATGTCGCCACGCCACGCGAGATGGTCGAGGCCCTTGGCGAACGGCTCGATTATTTCGCCGCAGCCGATTCGAAGGTGCCGGCTCGCCAGCGCACCTTGCGCGCGGCGATCGACTGGAGCTACGACTTTCTCCCCGCAGCTCTGCAGCAATTCCTGGCCAATCTCGGGGTGTTTCGTGGGGGCTGGACTTTGGACGCGGCCGAAGCCGTGGCCGTGCCGGAGGGGCTTGCCGGCGTTTCCGCAAGTCCGTTGCGCGCTCTCGGAGAATTGCGTGCGGCTTCCTTGATTGTCGCGGAAGAGGTGGAAGAGCGAATGCGCTTTCGCATGCTCGAGACGCTACGCTGCTACGCCGAGGAGCGGCTCGCCGCGAGTGGGAAAATGCCGGAGGTGCGGGAGAAGCACGTCACCTTCTTCGCCAAGCTCGCCGAGCAGGCCGAAACGGGCGATCCCGCGCAGCGAGTGGATCTCTTCAGGAGATTTGAGCTCGAGCACGACAACCTTCGCGCCGCACTGGATGCACCCCGATGCGGCGACAAGCAGCTCGAGATGGCCGCATCGCTGGTGATCTTTTGGATGACCCGGCTCCATCATGCCGAAGGGAGGAGCTACCTTGCCCGTCTCCGGGCTGAGTGCTCGGATGCAGATCCTTTCGCCCTCGCGGCTGCCCACAACGCCGAAGGGATTCTCGCCTGGTCCTCCGGTGATCTCGGCGCGGCGAGAGCTGCTTACGAGGCGACGCTGGCTCACTTTCGCGCCGTCGGTGATCTCAAGAACGTCGCCGCAGCCCTGACCAACCTTGGCACTGTCACCAAGGACGATCCTGCAGCCGCTCTCGCTTACGCCGAGGAGAGTGTGGCTCTTTACGCCGGGCAGGATAGACCGCTCAAGGAGGCCCAGGCGTTAATCAACTATGCCGTTGCTGCGAGTGCCATCGGAGATCACCCTGCTGCTCTTGGAGCTTTGGAGCGTGCAATTCCGGTCGTGCGAACTCTTCAAGATCCCTTCAGTCTGGCCATGGGACTGCAGACTCTCGCGAGTACTCTCATCCCGCTTGGTCGCCTTGATGAGGCGGAGCAAGGGCTAAATGAGGCGACCTTCCTTCAGCGAGAGCTCCGGAATCGGTCGAGTGCGCCGAATCTCTTCCATGCCTTGGGTAAACTCGCGCTTGCCAAGGGCGAAATGAAACTCGCGGCGCGTTGGCTTGCGGCCAGTGAAGAGGCTGCCAGGAGATTTCAAGCCGCTCGAGCGAAGTCGTATCTAGCGGAGGTAGCCGCAGATGTGGAAAAGGCTCGCTCTGGTGTATCGCCGGACGAGTTTGATCAGGCATGGCGCGAGGGCGCCTCGCTTGTCGTAGAGTGGTTTGGAGAAGACGAATTCGCCTACGAGGAAGATTGACACCCCTTTACTTTTTTTCGTATTGGGACAGAGGTATCTCACCCGCTCCCTAACTATGAAACCCGTCTCTTTTTCATTCCTCAGCCTTCTAGCCGCTGGCGGTCTGCTGATTTCTCTTTCAACCGGTTGCAGCACCTCCAGCGCAGGCGCGAGGTCGGGTATCCCGAAGACCCCCGGTAGTGAAATCCCAATCACGATCGCGAAGGTCACGCCTAGCATGTCTGCGAAGGGCCGCCGCTCGACGCCTCGGGCCAAATCCATCCCGGTCGGCAATGATCAGACATTTACCCTCAGTGTTGACTCCTGGCCAGCCGGCACTACTTCGGCCTCGATCAAAGTGCAGGTTTATCAAGCCACCATCACTACCTCCGGCTTGAGTTATCCGACGGGCTCTCCTCTGCAGGTATTTCCGGGCACCAGCAATGCTTACAAATTCGTGTCGACCTCTAGTACCACACCCGGCTCGGTCACAATCAATATTCCCTCCACGATTGGCGGCGTGAGCATGACAGGGAAAAACTTCCTTCTCCTCGGGAGCAGAGATCTCACGACTACAAGTGGCACTGTTACCGTCGGAGGCGGCGCGATCTTTAGCACCGCTCCATAATCCTAGTCTTGATGAACATTGGACCTCTCCGCACACAGCCCGTCGCATGCTTCTGCCTTGCGACCGGCGGTCTTCTTGGTTTCACCGTGGCGGAAGCCGGTGCGGAGCTCCTGTTTCAGGAGTCGTTCAATTACGAAGCGGGAGGATCTTTGCACGGGAAGGCTGGGGGCGCCGGCTTTGACAGAACAGACATCGAATATGTCGGATGGAAAAGTAGCGATGATAACCAGCTCATACAAGGGAGCCTCGCTTACGCCGGGGTCCAAAGTTCCGGTCATAAAGTTCTGTCTACGGCACAGGGAGAGCAGACCGAGTTTCGCGCGGAGCGCTACCTTGCTCGGCCCATCTCTGAGACTGACCCGAACACGCAGTTTTTATGGGTTAGCTATTTGTTCCAGAAGGATGCGGCAGCCGACCGCGCAGACAAGTTTGGCATGCGTTTGCATCCCCAACAGTCCCACCCGACCAATCGGTTGGTGTTCTTCGGCGATCAAGCGGAGACGACAGCTGGACCGAACAATTACGGGATTGAAGGGTCTGTCCAGTCCTCAGGGGGAGGAGCAGAGCCTCAAATCAAAGCTTCCACTGACCCAGCAAAGAGTGGGGAGGTGACGATTGGAGTAACGAACTTTGTAGTCGGACGACTAACCTTCAACCCTCAAGGTACAGAGACTTTCGACCTGTTCATTAATCCTGCACCTGGAGTTGTGCCGACTACGCCCGACGCCTCTCTTAGTGGGTTTAACTTGGCGAGCGTCTACTACATCACGTTTTTCGGCGGAAACGACGTCGTCATCGACGACCCAAGTCTGAGTGTTATATACCAGATCGACGAAATTCGCGGCGGGACGACTTACTTCGATGTGGTCCCGGAGCCGTCCACCGCGCTCTCGTTGATGCTGGGGTTTGGGCTACTCGTCAGCCGCAGGCGGCGCTCTGGCGTGATCGGCAGTTAGGCGCCGGAGCTGAAGAGCTTCGTGAGGAGGGTGATCGCGCCAATCACGATAAGGGCGACGATGAGGAGCATGCCGCCGAGCAGGGCGACGACAAAGAACCAGTCGCCCGTCGTGGATTTGCGGTGCGTGCCCGCGTGGCGCTGGAGCAGCTCGTAGTTCTTCTTGTTCGACTTGAAGTAGACCGAGAAGAGGTCGCCTAGGACCGGCACTGAGCCGACGAAGGAATTTACAAGGACGTTGGCGGCCATGCGCGCCATGACGATCTTCGGCACTCCGTGGCGGGAGCTCTGCAGGATCATCAACGCAGAGACGAGCGCGCCCGCGGTATCTCCAAGCCCCGGAATGAGGCCGATGATCGGATCGAGCCCGAAGCGGATCTTCGTCCCGGGGACCTTGAACGCCGAGTCCATGAGCCGCGCGATCAGAGCGATCAGCGGATCCTGGGCTCCGGTCGTGGGAGTGCTTCGGCGCACTTCACCGGCCGGGAGCACTTCGTCGATCTCGATTTCGCGGGCAGACTTCTTCACGGGAGAAGAATCGGTCGCTGGGGAAGCGCGGATGTAAACCGCGCCGGCAGGTAGCCAGCCACGCTACGATCAGCCAGGGATCTCGCGGAGCATCTGCGAATTCGTCGGGAATTTCTTCGCGAAGAAAAGCAGGCGCTCGATGGCTTCCACCGGCTTGTAGCCGGCGAGGCCGCGACGGATCACCGCGATCTTGTGCAGATCATCGGCCGGGACGATCAGCTCTTCGCGCCGGGTGCCGGATTGGAAGATATCGATCGCCGGGTAGATGCGCATGTCGCTGATCTTGCGATCGAGCACGAGCTCCATGTTGCCGGTGCCTTTGAACTCCTGGAAGATCACGTCGTCCATGCGGCTGCCCGTCTCGATCAGCGCCGTGGCGATGATCGTGAGCGAACCGGCCTCTTCAGTATTCCGCGCCGCGGCGAAGATCTTGCGCGGGATCTCCAAGGCGCGTGAATCGATGCCGCCCGACATCGTGCGGCCGCCCGTGCTGGCGTTGTTAAAGGCGCGGCCGACGCGGGTGATCGAGTCGAGCAGGATGAAGACATCCTTGCCGGATTCCACGAGGCGCTTGGCCCGCTCGATGGCGAGCTGGGCGATGCGGGTGTGGCTCTTCACATCCATGTCGTTCGAGCTGGCCATGATCTCGGCCTGCGGCACCGTCCGCTTGAAGTCGGTGACTTCCTCCGGCCGCTCATCGACGAGCAGGATGATCAGCTTTACGTCTGGGTGATTCTTCACCACAGCATCCGCCATATGCTGGAGGAGCGTGGTCTTGCCGGTGCGTGGCGGTGCCACGACGAGGCCGCGCTGGCCTTTGCCGACAGGGCACATGAGATCGATGATGCGCGTCGTGAACCGCTCCGGCACCGTCTCGAGGGTAATCCGCTCGAGCGGGCTGATGACGGTCAGTTCATCGAAGCTCGGGAGATTCCGGGAAAGCTCTGGATCGTCGCCATTCACCTCCGTGAGCCGGTGGAGCTGGGCACCGCGGTTTCCACGGCGGGTCTCGCCCTTGATCCACTGACCATCGCGCAGATTGTAGCGACGGACGATCTCCGGCGTGACGAAGACGTCATTTGGATGCTGTGCAAAGCTGCGTTTCGGGTCGCGGATAAAGCCAAAGCCTTTACCGGAGATCTCGACGATGCCTTCGTTGATGCCGAGATCTTCCTCGCGGACATCCTCGCTCCGGCCACCCTCGACAGGCGCGTCGTCGCTGCTGCGATTTCCACGGTCGTTGCGGTCATGCCGGTCGTGCCGATCATTGCGATCGTGCCGATCTCCGCGTGGGCCGCGGTCATTCCTCTCCGGGCGTTCGCGACGTTCCTGCCGATGGGGCTGGAGTTCCTCCGCAGCCACTGGGAGCTTTTGGGCTTCAGAAGCAGAAACAGCAAGCGGGGCGGCCTGTCCCGTTTCCTCGATCTGTTTCGCGACGTGGCGTGGGATGTAAACGGGATATTGCCGCGGACCAGCCGGGGCTGCGGGCGGCTGCTCGCCTGCCGGAGCCGCCGGGGCGTCCTTGGGTGAGGTAGCGGTGGGTGCTTCTTCTGCAGGAGCGGGCACACGAGGCCCGGAAGGGCGCCATTCTTCTGTGTCCGAAAGGTCAGGCGCACGGGGTGGCCGCGAGGCTGCACGGGTTCTGGTCCTCGGAGCCGGAGCGGCCGGAGGCGCGCTGGCCTCGATCGGGGCCACTTCGCGAGCTGCTGGAGCCGCTTGAATTGCAGGAGCAGGTGCGGCCTTTTCCATCGCCGGCGATGCGGGAGCAGAAAGGTCGAGCTCAGCCGTTTCCGAAGCCGCGGCTTTCTTCGTGCGTGGCTTGGTCGTTTTAGTCGTTTTCGTCGTGGTCGCCTTCGCGGCTGCCGCGGTGGTGGTCCGGGGCTTGGTGACGCGACGCTTAACGGCTTTTTTAGTGTCGCCAGGCTGCTCTTCGAGCAATGGCTGGTCTGCGGGCTCTGTCATAAGTATGAGGGTCCAGACGGCGGTTCAGCCGTTCCGGGGATTTGAAAATGTGAGGATGGGGCGGCTTTTTAGCCGGGGATCGTCGAGAAGAACTCGTCGGAGAGAGCGAAGGTCGCATGCACAGCCTGCACGCCGGCCTTTTCACCGCGAACACTACGAGAATCGATAACCCGCGCCGCTACAGGCCGGCACGGATGGCTCGATGGCTGATGACCGTCTATCTGCATTCGACGGTGATCTCCTTTTCGAGCTTGCTAAAGGGCCGGCCTCGTTGTTGGCCGAGGACACCCTTGAGTCGCTTAACTTTGGACCACTGGTTTTGACCCGCCATGGATCAGTTTTGGAAATGAAAGTAAGTAAGCGCCAGCCTTACAGGGAGCGAGGGAGTTTTGTCCGAGAGGGACGAACCACCGATGACGCGAACGAACGTTGAGGAAAGTTCCAGAAACACTGGAACGCGTCAACAACTATTTCTAGGGTGGGGGCAGGGGATAAAACGCGGGTGCGTGATCCGCGCCGTCATCCTGAGCGAAGTCGAAGGACCCCGAGGTGCTACGAGCCGCGTTGCTCCTGCGACATAGGGAGATTGGCTGTGGTCGTGTAGAGCGTTCCTGGCGATCCGAACTCCGCGACCGGGCGGGGGAGTAGAGCTCGATCTGCACATCAACGCGGTGTCAGTTGCGCCGCCCACATCCCCCTTGGCCCTGTCTCGCACAGCGACGGGGTTCTTCGACTGCGCTCCAGTCGCTTTAGCTCCTTCCGCTCCGTTCAGAATGACCGACGTTCAAAAAACCTTCTGAAGCGCCGCGAGCGATCATCTCTATCCAGTGAATTAGAATCAGGACCGAGTGTCTTTGCCGTGCTCAAGGGTCGGTCACGTGAGTTCCACCGCCATCAAGCATTAACCGCAGAGTCCGGCCCTTAGAGCCCTTCCGATCCGCCGGTGTCAGCACTGCCGCCGATTTGCTCCCGGTATTGCGCTGCAGTTTTCAGAGCCTCGATTTCTTCGCCTGCTTCGATCCGGATACGGAAAATCCATCCTTCACCGAATGGATCCGTGTTGATCAACGCAGGATTGGAGTTCAGCGCTTCATTGATCGAGGTCACCGTCCCCGAAATCGGCGAATAGATGTCGCTCGCTGCTTTCACGGACTCTACCACGCAGATCTGCTGCTGTGCCTTGATCTGCGCGCCGACTTTCGGCAGCTCCACGTAGACGACGTCCGTCAACTCGTGCTGGGCGTGATCGGTGATGCCGACCGTGCCGTTCTCGCCGTCGAGGCGCAGCCATTCGTGGGTCGGGGCGTAGTAGTGCTCTTCAGGGACGTTCATGGGCTTTGGAAAAGATACGGGTGAAAAAATCAGGCGGGCGCGCCGGGACGGTAAAGCGGCTTCTTCTCAATCACTGCAGGAAAACGCCGTCCGCGAATGTCGATCTCGATGGCCTCGCCGATTCGCGCAAATTCCGTGGGAACGTAGGCCATGCCGATGCCGGCATTCAGCGTTGGAGAGAGCGTGCCGCTCGTCGTCCAGGTAATCTGTTCGCCATCCTTGAAGACCGGGTAATGGGCGCGGGGTGGTGGGGAATTGCCGACCATCTTGAATGGCACCAGCCGCCGCTGCAATCCGGCCTCCCGCTGCTCTACCAGCGCCTCGCGGCCGATAAAAGCCGGCTTTTGCAGATCGACGAAGATGGACATTCCGGCTTCAAGCGGCGTGGTATCCGCGGAAAGATCGTTCCCATTAAGCGGATAGCACATCTCCAGCCTGAGCGTATCGCGGGAGCCGAGGCCGCACGGCTTGATCCCATAGGCGAGACCGCGCTCGAGGATGTCATTCCAAGCTTTCGCTGCGCGGCCTGCTGGGCAGAAAACCTCGAAACCGTCTTCGCCGGTATAGCCCGTGCGGGCGATGAAATATGGCTCGTCTTCGATCGTGATGCTCAGGATCTCGTTGCGCGCGGGGCGCGAGTATCGCCCTTCGAAAAAGGCGTCGAAAAGCTGTGCCGAACGGGGCCCTTGCACCGCCAGCCCCGCATACGAGCTGCTCTCGTCGCGCAGCTCGACGCCGGTGCTGAGGTGCGACTGCATCCAGGCAAAATCCTCGTCGATCTTCGATGCGTTCACCACCAGGAGGTAGCGATCCTCGCCGATGCGGTAGACGATCAGATCATCGATCACCCCGCCACGCTCGTTGAGCAGGAAGGTGTATTGGCATTCCCCGACGTCGAGGCGCGTGAGGTTGTTCGTCAGCAGCGAATTCAGCCACCCGCACGCCTCCGGCCCGGTGGCGAAGAACTGGCCCATGTGTGAGATGTCGAAAACGCCGAGGCTATTTCGCACCGCGGAGTGCTCGTCGAGGATTCCCGTGTATTGCACCGGCATCGACCAGCCGCCGAAATCGACCATCCGCGCTCCAAGCCGCACGTGTTCGGCGTGGAGGGGGGTCTGGAGCAAAGGGGCGAGTTCGGACACGGATCGAGAGGCTAGATTCCGCCGACCGGGTGTCTAGCGGGAAAAACGGAGTCGACCGGAAGAGGCATAGCCCCAAGCCATGCCGCAAATCAGCCCCACAGCGTGTGCGGTGTTCGCCACGTTGCCGAAAATGCCCGTGTAGCAGAGGAAAAACCAAGCGAGCATGATCTGAACAGTCGTCTTGTTCAGCTGCCACGAAGCTCGGGGATCGAAGCGGCCGCGAATCCAGAGGAAGCCGAGCAACCCGTAGTTCACGCCGGACATTCCACCGAAGGGATAAGGGGGACCGTGGAGGTACCAAAGCGACTGGCCAATGTTCGAAAGGATGCCGAAGGCCAGCACCAGCAATCCGAAATAAAGGGTGCCGAAGCGACCCTCGATGAATGTCCCGAGATCCTTGATGGCCATGGAGTTGAAGAGGATGTGGGGGAGCCCGAAATGGATGAAGATCGGGGTGATGAGCCGCCAAATCTCACCGCTCCAAACTTCAGGGAGAAAGGGGACCGTTCCATCCGGGCCAACCAAAACGTAAGGCCGGAAGGGGGTGATGAGGAACGGCGACAGCGCCAGCTTGTTGTCCCCGAGCTGCGAATAGATCGCGAGGGCGACGCAGGCAATGATCAGCCCCCAGGTCAGATACGCCGCTCCACTGAAGTTCTGTTCGTAGCCCACTCGTGCGGCGTCGGCGACAGTGGAGCGACGGCTTTTCTCCCGGCGTTCCTCCTCTTCGCGCTTCCGCCGGGCAATGCCAGCGGCTTCACGGAAGTCGATGGTCTGCGGAGTCTCGCGAAATTTC
>DASVRY010000192.1:0-3023 GCA_036388395.1 Chthoniobacteraceae bacterium | reverse complement strand
CAACGCGGATCATAGCTTTATGCGCACGTTTTGTCAGGGATCGACGACTAACAGGAGGGGGAGCTTCATCCGCGGCCCCTCCCAGTAAATGCCCAGTTGGCCAGCATCACGCCACCGAGCAGCAGCGCCCAGGCAGGCGTTAGGAGATCCTGCTGACTACTCCGCTCGAGCAGCTTCGCGATCACTGGCTTCAGACCATCGAAGCTCGCACTCTGGCGGAAGTCAGCCTCCCGTGGATCGGCGAAGTGCGCAGCTCCGGTTAGTAACGTCTTATCACCCTGCGCGACTCGGAAGAAGCCAGGCACTTCCGGCGCGCAAATTACCCCGCGGGCACTTTCCGGCAAGATCTTCAGCGCTGGACCCGCTGGATCCGACGCCACCTGCAGCAGTTGGTTTGTCTCGAAATTCAGCTGCTCGGGCGCCACCTTCCCCGCCCGGATGGTATCGATGAACCGATGGAGCAGCACCACAAACGATGGGAGACGATCGGCGTTGGATCGCAATAAATCGAAGTTCACCACCAGCGTCCGAGCTGCTGCCGTCGATCGGATGAAAATCAGCGGACGTTCTCCCTGCCAGAGCAGCACGTCGTCGGATTCGACCGCCTGCACGCCAGGCACATCCCGGCATAGAAGGCCTTGCCAGCCCAGATCGGCCGTGAGCGCATGCCGCTCCGCGATTAGCTCACCGGGCATGTAGCCGCGCGTGTCTCCGCCGCTGCTCTGGAGAAAAGCGATTCCGGGCAATAGCGGGCCGGCCGCTGTGGGATCGACCATGGCCAGGTGAACGTCGGCCTTCTCCGCCACGTCGATGACATTGGCCAAGCTTCCGACCAGGCGTCGCTGAAAGGGCTCGAGCGGGGAGCCATTTTGCATTGCTACCGTGAGCCGCTTCGGCTGTGGACGGATGATCGGCAACCGATCATCGAGCTCGAAACCATCGCCGCTCAGCACCAGTTCGCACCGATCAGCGCCGCCCGGAAATCCACCACGCAGCGACTGCATCTGGCCGGCTTCCAAGGTCAATGTGGCGGCCTGGCTGACTCCTCCAGCGCCGTGCATTTGCCAGGTGCGGGTCTGAGTTGAAGCGCCATGATTCTTTACCAACGCGTGCCACGTATCTCCTTCAACGCTCATCCCAATGAAGCCGCTATTCTCCTGCGGGGCGCCGACCGCGAGGAGCTGAATCCCCTCCGGCACCGGTCGCTGATGATCCGTCACGAGGAGCGCTGCGCCGTTTCCACCGAGCAAAGTCCGCGCGGTGCGTAGCGCGGGCGCCAGATCGTGCTCACCGAGGCGCGGGCTCCACTGCGCAAGGGTGGCCAGCAGTGCGCCCACTTCGCCTCCGGAGTAGATCGTCGAGCGAGCAGGATCGGATTCAATGAGCACCCATTCGGTGTGATTCGCTGCCTTCGCCAATGCGGGGAGCCTCGCACCAAGCGCGGCGAGCATAGGCTCACGGAAGACACGCATCGAGACGGAACTATCGAGCACGACGACGATGCGCTGAGTGGAATCCTTCCGCGGCCAGCGCGGCTGCACGAGCAACCACGTGAGGAGCAGGACTGCGAGGAGCTGCAGCCAAAGCGGAAAGGAACTGCGGAGCCGCTCGAGCCGGCGTCCTTCTGCACTCACGGGGCTGAGCTGCTCGAGGAGAAAGAGCGTGCTCGTGATGACCCGTCGCGATTGCCGCTGGAGCAGGTGGATGAGCAGGATCGCCGGGATCCCGAGGAGCGCCCAGAAGCCCGCTGGATTGGCAAAGCTCAGCTCCATCATCGCACTGGGTAGCCTCTCGATTGAGACAGCTTCATTGCGTCCACTCCACCGCGCCAGCGCGCATTGCGTCGCTCCTTAGGGCTTCATGAAACTCCGACTCCGCCGCGACGCGCGCGATCAGTACAGCATGCCGGCGAGCCTGCTCTTTCCAGATCGCAAAGTGCCGCGCATAGCTATCGACATATCTTGCGAGCAGATCTGGACCGATATGCTGCACGCGCTGCTCGTCAGTTTCGCAGTCGACCATTTCGAGATTCCCGCTCCAGTCCGGCTCCACTTCCGCGCTGCAGTGCGGCACAAAGATCAATCCGCGGCCTTTGTTCGTCGCGAGCGAAGCGAGTAGTGGTTCGGGCGAGCCGGGGAAAAGCAAATCGGAGACAATGACGCGCATCGAACCCTGCCGCCACGGCACCCTGGCAAAAGCCGGCGCGGTCGCGGCGCGCGGCGCCTCCTCGATACGCGGCAGCTCACGACTGCCAAGCATCGCCTCCGGCATCCATGGCCTGGTGCCGCTGCCATTCGCCACATGGCACCGCAGCGAAGAGCCGGCTTGCTGCGCGCTCTCCGCAGCAAAATAGAAGAGCTCCAGCGCGCGGATGCTTTTCTCTTGGTCGAAAAACATCGAGGGCGACACATCGAGCACGAGATCCACGCGCGGGCTCACTTCCTCGCGGTAAAGCTTCATCGTATAGTGACCCGTGCGCGCATAGGCCTGCCAATCTATATACCTCGGATCGTCTCCGGGCAGATATTGCCGATGATCCTGGAAATCGATCGAGCTGCCCACTCCCGCGCCTTGCCAATTCCCGCTTTCGCCCCGCCAGGTGCGACCACGAAAGGGCAGCCGCAGCCGCTGCGCCGCGACCTGCATCCGGCCGTGGATGCCCGCGACGGCACTCGCTTCAGGCCAGCTCAGCATTGGATGTGGCGAGCTCGAGCGACGCGTCCTCCATGGCTCGAAATTGCCGCCAGCCCCTGACGGCGAGGACTACAAGGACCGCAAAGCTGGCAATGGTGAGAAATACCGAGGTCATAAGATACAGCTCCAATGTCTCGCGTGAGCCACTTCCGGTGGCTGAAAGGATGTAAGCACTGGTCGGGAAGACACTGGTTAGAACACGGACATTCCACTTGAGGGCCATGTCGAGCACATTGCCCACCACCGTAATGGCGATCAGCACCATCTGAAGCGCAACAAAGATCCCGACCGCTTTCTGAGTCCGCGGGAAGCAGAGCCGCACGATGGCA
>DASVRY010000191.1:0-2816 GCA_036388395.1 Chthoniobacteraceae bacterium | reverse complement strand
GGTGGCGGTGGTCTGCCGCAGGTGCCGTGACCGCGGAGCCTGTTCGCTGGAGCGCATGGTTCGGCGTGCGGTGGGCTGCGGATCAGCCGTGAAAGGAGAGTCTGGAAACGCGCCGACTGACCCGGGAGCGGGGAGTAAGTGGCGACAGAGACGTGGCACTCGCAAGCGGGATGGAAGTAAGGACAGACGAAAAGCGTTGCGCGGTCGAGGCGCGTGGCCGGCGGAAACGCCAGACCGGGGCTGGTGCTGCGGCGTCACTGCACCGCGAGGGAGCGGCGACGGACGCGGAACCGACGCGGAAGAACAAGCGTGGAATCGAGGTAACACTCGCACCTCGGGACAGACTAAGTCACGCATCGTTCGAGGAAGAGAGGTGCGAGAACGCCGAACGCACGAAAGGTGAGCGACAGCCGCAGCAGGCAGCCCGGCTGCGGGGTGGGCGGGGGAAGGTGGAGGCCGGTGTGAGAGCAGCCGGGATGACTGCGGAGGCTGTTCGCTCGACCGCCATGGTTAGGCCATTTTTCGGGCATTCTTGGCGACGATCGTGAGAAGGACGACCAGTAACCCACCCGCAACCGCACTGCCAATTGCAAGTGGCTGGTTACGGGACGGCACAATTCCCGGATGCATCAGCAACTGGCAGCCAAGCAGGACTCCAAAGCACACCAGCGCCGCGGCAATCGGCGCAAGGATGCGAAGCGGGTAATAGCGAAACAAGAGAAGGCATCCAAGCCCGAGCACTATCGAGCCGCCAAGGGCCAGCCGCCCTGCGGGCCAAGTCGATTTCCAGTGGAAGCCGTCGTGGACCCCGGCCCAGCTGGAGATGTCGTCGAGCCTGCCGCCCTGATCGATTCCGTCGCTCCCGAGAGAGTGCAGATCGAACTCGCCCTGCCTGCCCGGCACACGATAGACGAGCGGCCGCCCCCAAGCGTCCAGCGGTGCCCCAGCTTTGGGCGATTCCCACAGCCCAGCATGTTGCAGTTCGATCCAATATTGCTGTGGCGCTGGCACCCGGCCGAACTCGTCCCGGAAAAGCCGAATGGCAACAGAAAGCTGTCTGATGTCGTTCTCCGTGCGCGAGGCACGCGAACTCCACGCAAATGAACGGTGCGAGAATGCGAGCAATCCAAAGCCTGTAAGCAGCAGCATTCGGATGAGCATCTGTCGCATGATCAGCTTGGGCCTAACGCCAAAGGTGAGCGACACGCCGGAGCGGCGCAGCCTGTGCGGAAAGGCGGCAGGGGGCGGAGGTGGTGGGCAGCACAGGCTGTGACGCGGAGGCGTGTTCGCTCGACCGAATTGTTCGGCGACTTTGGTTGCATCAGTCGATAAAGACACGGCCTAAAAACCACTGTCCATCGTGCCGCACCAACTTGATGACGTGACCGCCTCGAAAAATGAGAAACCTCTCGCCGGGAACAGGACAAATTGTTGCGTCGTTGAAGAACACCGAAACTGCCGCGCGGTGATCGAGTGGCAGAGCAAAGCTCTGATACAGATGTAACCGACTCTCGGCCCAAGACCGAAACTCTGGTGCGACGAACTGCATGATGCGCTCAACCTCGCCCGAGGCGACGACGGCCCGGAAGTCATTGTAACGACGCGTGACATTCTCCCGGGCTGGAGCTGCGACAAACCTCTCGTAAACAATAAACGCGAAAACACCCGCGACGAGCAGCAGCGCTGCACCTGCCAGGAGTCGAGAGGTGCGAGACCTATGAAACTGTTGAAAAGCGGTCATGCGTGTGTGTCGCCGAACGAGAACAAGATCAGCTACGGCCTCCGGGTGGCGCGACGGCTGCCGTGGCAAGTCTGCGGGTGGAGCAGCCGGCGTGACGCACGGAGGCCGTTAGCTGCATCGCCTGGTTAGGCGTGTGCATGGATCCAGTGAAAAGGTGTGGCCAGGATCTGGAACCGCGGAGGACAAGCAAGCCGGGCAAACTGTAAGCGGCTGAGAAGCTACCAGTCGTCAAGACGGGTGGAGCTACGAATCCGGAAAGGCTGGAAATCACGAGCGACGGGGAGCTGGAAAGCAAATGCGCTGGTTGGGAACAGGGGCTCAGACTGCGCGTCTTCTCCGATGTGCAGCCGCCTGCGCCGAACGACCCAAGCTCAGCGACTGCGGAGGGCTGGCATGGCTGCTGCGTGGTGGGCTCTGCGGGGAGCAGCAGGCATGACAGACCGGAGCAGTTCGCTGCAGCGCATGGTTCGGCGTTGCGGGTGTTGGGCTGACGCTCATGAAGTCCAAGGTGTGTCGGAATACCAGGATGGCTGCGGCTGCGCTCCGAAGAACTGCCAGTCGTCGAGCGTTTCGATGAAAGACTGACGGTCATAGCGAGCGTATCCGTCGGCGAGGACGGAGACGAAGTAACCTGCCGCCTGAGCCGCTGCAAAAGCCCGCTTGTCGTGGCCTCGGATGGCACCGCTGAGAACAAGTGTCCCGAACGGACTGCCAAACTCTCGGATGAGTGCGGGGAAAACGAACTCTCCGTCCGCGGTGCGCAGTGTGAAAGGCGCCTCGATGGCGATGCCAAGCTCGCGACTCGCCTGCGTCCAAGCCGAGCTGAAGTCGGAGTCAGCGGGACTTTGAGTTGAGCTTGTTGCGCTTTCGTTCATGGGAGAGACCTAGCATCGCCGAACGACCCCAAGCTCAGCGACTGCGGAGCGCGGCGCGGCGCCTGCGCGGTGGGGGAAAGGCGGAGGAAAGGAAGCAGGCGCCGTGAC
This sequence comes from Chthoniobacteraceae bacterium, assembly GCA_036388395.1. GTDB lineage: Bacteria > Verrucomicrobiota > Verrucomicrobiia > Chthoniobacterales > Chthoniobacteraceae > DASVRY01. The sequence continues at coordinate 92 of DASVRY010000191.1, read as the reverse complement.
GCGCGGAGCAGTTCGCTGCAGCGCATGGTTCGGCGACTCGTTTGGTTGGGAGTTCATGGCATACCGCGTTGGAGCCAACGATCATACTGGAG
>DASVRY010000190.1:0-5541 GCA_036388395.1 Chthoniobacteraceae bacterium | reverse complement strand
CGGCAGCGACTACGAAGAGCCGACCTTCGATCAACGCCTGGTCGCGACGATCTATCTGCTGAGCCCGCTGAAGACGCCGCCTGGCAGCGCGCCAGACGGCCGCTGGCTGCCGTTCGTGCGGCACGGGCTCTACTGGCCGCTGCTGTGGCAGCAGCCGCAACTGCAGATCCTCGACAGTGATCCAGGCACGCCCTTCATCCCACCGCTCGCGGGCGGTGCGGGCCAGCTGGTGATCAACTTCCTCACGGCCACGATCAACGACTTCACCGCACAGTCGCTGAACATCCTCAGCGCCCACTCCATGGCCGGCTCCTGGTGGACAGCGACCGGTGGCGGGGCGACGGCCGCGCTGCCGCCCGTCGAAGAGCTGCCGCCTCGCGGGATTACTGGTGGCGACAAAAGCGGCCGGCTCGCAGAGCGGGAACGGCGGCGTCGGCAGCGCGCTCGGGAAGAGCGGCTCGACCTTCTGTTCCCCTTCGAGGCGGTGCCTTTCAACCCTTCGCTGCTCGCCTGATAACGCCTCGTCTAAAGTAACCTTTAAAAAAATGAACGAACAAAAAGCGAAAGAGATTCTCGGCGGAATGATTGGCGAAGACGGATCACTCAAGGCCACAGGCGAATTCATTAGCTGGGAGCCAGGGGAATCATCAGTCACCCTCGACGGCCATTTCACGGTCGAGGAACTCGAAGCTATCGCGTGGTGGATGCGTAACCAGAACGGTTAACGCTGCTCCTCTCATGAAAACGCTCCTCGCCGTCAATCTCACCACCAAGAGCGCCTTCTCGGGCGACGAGCTGTGGGCACCGCCCGTGCATACCTTTGGGGAAGAGCCGACGCTCGCCCTGCGCTTTGCGGAGACACTCGCTGGCGCAACCGTCGAGGCCGATCTGAGCATCACTGGCCTTACCGCCAGCTATGGCCTGGAAGACGCTCGACCAGAGAGTGGGGAATGGGCGCTGCAGATCGGTCCAGGACCGCAGACGGCCGGCAACACGACGGGCCTCCTGCAGAACGACTGCAGCCCGAAAGATCTAGTGACTGCGATCAACGCCAAGGCAGGCGTAGTCGCCATCTACGGTGCGGCCGTCGCGACGAAAGAGAACGGCTCATGGGTGCTCGTCTTCGGCACAGGGGCGGCGCAGGTGCCGCTCCGCGTGGTGCGCAATAGCCTCTGGCCCGTGAGCATTGGCCGTGTCTCGGCCGCACCGCTGGACGGTGTGTGGCAGCACGAGCTGCGGCACGTGCAGGTGCCGCTCGCTTTCACCGATACGTCGGAAGCGGTCCTGCCTCCTGAGCCGGCCATCACGCGGATCCGCGCCGGCAACAGCGGCGGTGGCTTCTCCTACAACGAGCGCCAACGGCTCTATGTGCCGCCTGATTACCGCGCGACCTACGAGATCGTTTCTGGTTTCGAACGTTCGCCGATCCTCTCCAATGCCGACACGGCCGAGACGATCCAGGAGGCGCTGGAGACCATGTTCGAAGCGGGCAATGTCGTCGTCACCAACCCGGTGGACTTCTCGTTCGACATCGAGTTCATCGGCGATCTGAAGGGCACGACGCTCGCAGAGATGACAGTGGTCTCTCACGATCCGCCTCCCGGAGATCTCACCTTCACGCTGCCGCTCGACAAAGCACCGCTCCTGCGCCGCCTGGCCAAGGAGCGCGCAGTGCGTGCGCCACTGGAAGTGCGGCTGCGGACGCTGGACGATGACGGCGTGATCCGGGAGCGCGTGGCCTTCCGCACCGAACTAACGGTGCAGCGGCCGATCTACTTCCCTGAACTCGCCGAGGTGGCGAACGGCGAGCTGCTTCGCCTGCCGAGCCCGAAAGACTACATCCCCCGCAGCGATAGCAATGTGCTCGTCGGCCAGAAGTATCACCCGGCCGTGATCGGCAATGGAGCGGCTACGAGCTTCGTCGTCGCCCACCCGCTGGAGACCGACGATGTCTTCGTCTGGGTGCGGGAGAATACGAGCAACGGCCGCCAGCTCGTGGAGGGCGTGGACTACGAGGTGAGGATCGTCGACGATGAAAGTGTCGAGGTAACCGCGCTCGGAGACGCGCCGGCACTCAATGGGTGGATCGCCTATGTGATGAGCGCGCAGACGATCGCGGCCTTTGCGGAAGGGCTGGAGGTGAGCATCGGCCAGGTGATCGACCTCAACGATCGGCTGCTAGCGATCGAGGACAGTCTGCAGGAGCTGCAGGATCTTGCGCCGGCCACGCCGCTTGGCACTTCGATCGCCAGCACGACGCCGATGGTGATCGAGATCGATGATCTGGAAACGCAGCTCCCACGGGCCAAGGGCGGCCGCCTCCTGCCCGCCGCACACGATGCGGTGATAGCCGACGCGCCAGTGCCGCTTGGCTCGCCAGCCACGGGGCTGACGAGCTTCGTCGCGGCCGGCAACACCAACAGCGGAGCGATCGCAATTGGAGCGACGACCTTCACGCTCGACACCCTGCCGACACAGATCGGGACGGGTGACGTCATCCGTTTCACCGGCCACCTTCACGAGTTCACGGTGAGTAATGTCGTCGGCACGTCGGTGACCTTTGCGCCAGCGGCTCCAGTCGCGATCGCAAACACCACCGCGATCCAGATCCGGCGCTCGGTCGGTGCGGTGTATCGCACGTCGACGGGGCTGTTTGTGGCGAGTGACGGGCAAGGCTGGTATGACGTGCTGCGGAGGGACGCAACGAACAGCTACTTCGCGCAGGCGTTCGAGCAGGAGCTGTTCTTCGTGGAAGTGAGCGACGAGATGCTCCGCGCCGGCACGACCTTGACGCTCGGCTTCAGCGTCGGGCTGCAAATGCTGAAGGCAAAGCTGCGCGGCAGGTATCGACTCGTCCTGCAGCATGGCGTCGCCACGGGTGACCTCGCGCCAGCGACGACGGCAGAAAACCTGCGTGCGATCGAATGGAATGCGACGCCGCTCCTCAGCCAGCCGCTGACCATCGGAGCGAACAAGGTGACGCACCGCTTCGGCGCGCAGATCGTGCGGGCGGCCAACGGCAGTCTGACCGCGAGCAAGATCGTCTACAACTTCGCCACGGCCGCGCTTTCCACACCGACGTCGGCGAACGTCGCGCTCCGTGGGCTACTCACCGATTTCGACCTGGAGAACTCTGCCAAGGGCGTGCGCGGCACGGTGATCTCGCAGCTCACCGACGCGCGCCTGGAGATCCGCTGATTTACCGACCATGAAACCAATCATCGACGAAACCATGAGCGTGCCGGGCTGGCTCCAGTGGGAGGAATTCGCCTTCCAGCCCTACGCGCGGAACACCCCGACTTCCTGGACGGCGAGCAACCTGCCAGCGGGCGTGGGAATCAATGGCACGACCGGCCTCATCTCCGGTGCGGCGGAGACACGTGGGATCTACAACATCGGCCTGCAGGCGCACAACGCGGACGGCTCCAGCCCGGTGGTGGTTTTCACCTTTGGCTTCGAGGGCTCGATCGAGGATCCCACGGCCAATGTCATCGACCTCCGCTGCGACCTCGGCACCCGCGCCATGAGCGGCGATTTCATGGGTGACGTGGGTGCGACGCCGGCAGATCTCGACGCGGAGGATGCGAGGAAGCTGACCGCGCTCGGGCTGCCGCTCTGGGTGGGAAAGCGCGGCGATGGGCTGCTCTTCCGCGTACAGATGCAGCGTGGCGGTGTGGTCTCAGCCGTGTCCTTCACCGAGCTGAACATGGCAATCAAAGAGCTGGAGACCGAAGACGTGATCGCCGAGAGCACGGCCTTCCATAGTCTTGGCGGCGGGGCGTTCCTCGTCTTCCTCCCGCTCACCGACGATCGGATCGTCACCGCGCTGGAGAACTACGAAGGTGACTACGGCACCTCCTGCCCGGTGATCACCGAACTCGAATGGCTGGCCACGAACCCGCTCCCGATCGGCGGTGCACTGCGAGGCAGCTCCAGGAACTTCCGTGGAGACCTGGTGCGGGACATCATCACATGAAGGCTCTGAACTGGTTCCAGGCACGCTCGCTCGCCAAGCTGCAGCGGCGGGCGATCCGGCAAGAAGCCGATCGGCACTGGCTGCTCTGGCGCGGGAACCTTTTCCTGATCTCGGAACTCGATACCGATGGCAACGAGCGCCGCCTTGTGGTTCCGGCGTCTCGCTTCCGCGACAGCCAATACATGGCGAAGGATTGGACCGATGAACCATGGCAGGGCGGCTGGACACCACCCTGCACGACCGTCCCGGCGTCGACGGTGTTGGCCGGGAACGACTCGCGCGGCACGGGCACCTGGACGAACGATCCAGCGCGCTGTGCCGGTGACGGGAATGCGGGCGGTGCTCCTGGGCGGATCGTGGATCCCTTCGAGGAAGTGATCACCGACGTGGAAGTGGCGATCCGTCCGTTCGCACTCACGACTGGCCGGCCTCTCCTCGCTCCGGACGGGACCACCGGCACATGCTGGCACACCCCGCCTGCCACTTATGGCGTCGCGATCATCTATCGCCTCGGGCCACAGGTGCCAAAGCGCACGGATGCGGTGTTCGAGGTGTGGTTCAGCGCCACGGGGCAAAGTCTCGCGGGCAATGTGCCGGCCGCCTTCAGTCATTACGTGCGGCAGATGCCGCTCCTCAGTGGCCAAGGCTACGGCGTTCCTGCCAGCTGGGCGGGTGAATGGGAAACCTACGACGGCCGCTTCGTGATCGATCCAGCCTCGAACGCTACGGTCGCTCTCGCCTTCCCAGGCGGTGGGGCGACCATCACTGCACGAGTCGACTACATCACGCCCGAGGGGAGAGTGACCGCGATGGCGAGCTATGAATTCGCTCCAGACTGCTACCCATGAGCCTGGAGACCTTCAAAGCTCTGCTGGAGAGGGAGATTGCTGCCAATGAGCACAAAGGGCCATGGGAGGACTGGCAGCCAAGTGCAGATCGTGCACTTCGCGAACTCCAGATCCACCAAGAGAAGCTGCGCGCGGCACTCACCAACGGCGGCCGCGAGGCGATCAGCGAACACTGCGCAGACCTCGCCCTTATCGCCTGCAAAATTCACGAGCGCTTCGGCGCACCCGCCCTTGAACCCTCGACTCTTCAGCATGCCGCTCTAGCCAGCTAACAGACCGCCACTCCCGCCTTTTTCAATAGCCTCCGGACTCCCGGAGGCTTACTCATGCCCGCGTCTCTTTGGACATCTGCTCATGCACCTTTGGACATTTGTTCGCCCCGCTACATTCTCCCGCACAGGCGCAGAGTTTTTCTCATCTCAAGTGCTCGAGGACGCGAGCGGCGGCGCAGCTTCTTTCACGCGAGGACGCGGGCATGCGCCCCCCCCGGCTTAGCACCCAGCGGCTTGAGCTCTTTCAGGCTGGCGAGTTCCAGCGCCGGTTCCAGGTCGCTTCCATCGCGCACGGTGAGCGTCTGCGATTTGACAAGACCCGTTCCCGCACCAGCCGCACAGCCCACGCATCGAAACGGATTCGCACCCGCTGCAGTCTCCCCCCTTGCACGCTGTTGAAGATACCAAAGCTCAAGGGCAGATCGCGATCGATCGAGAAATCCTG
>DASVRY010000189.1:0-2013 GCA_036388395.1 Chthoniobacteraceae bacterium | reverse complement strand
GAGCAACAGCTTGGACCAGACCGGCCACCGGCTCCAACAGACGATGCTCAACCCGAGAACGCCGACGACTTCCACGAACCCCGCGAGGTGATTTGGACAAATGTAAAAGCCGCTTGCGCGACTCTCATAGTCGAAGCGTTGGAGCCACGAGATGGGCATGTAATTGTTGCCGTCGCGGAATTGCACCGCGCCGATGAACGCGTGCGCGATGCCGACGAGAACCAGGAAAAGGAGAAACAGCATCCGCTGCTTTCCTTTCGTAAAGATGCACGCCGTAAAGAAGTAGACGACCAGCCCGGCCAAGACCGAATAGAGGTCGCTCCGCGCGATGTACGGGAACGGTGAAAGAACCGCCCGGCCAACGATATACGCGAAGAACACGCCGGTCGCCGCGAGGCAGGCTTTACTCGCCGACGGTCTCGCGCTTCGAATCAGGAACGAGCAGAGCAGGCCGAGAACTCCCAGCAGCACGTAAGCCGGCATGCTGAAGACCATCCGGGTCCCGCCGATCAGCACCTCGATCGTGCCGAACGCCGCGATCAACAGCCCGAAACAGAGCCATTCTGCGAAAGCGGCGAGGCGACCGGTCGATTCCATATGTGCGAGAACTTAAGTTTGTCAGTGCGTGGCATACCCCGGCGACGGGGGCGCAACGGTAGCACAACGGAATCGCGAAGGCTTCGGACAAAAAGAAAAGCCGTTGCGAATCATCGCAACGGCTTTTCGGGTTCGAAAAACTAAGGTTTAGCGGTTCTGGCTCGGGGTCACCTGGCAGGCGCCGAGGGTGTCACCGTGATTCAGGTGCGCTTGCACCGCATTAGGCGACACGAAGATCACAAACCCGTTGTGGCAGATCGCCACCAGGTTGCCCTGTCCGCCGCTTCCGCCGACCGATCCCGGAGGAGGATTCAGGTTGCCCGGCGGGTTCTCGAAGCCACCTGGATCAGGAGTTCCGCCGAAGTCGCAGTCCGGAGCGAGCTGAACGAACAGGTCAGTGATCGCGCTAGCGTCGTCAGGATAGGCGCTGATCAATGCACTGTGGATGCGGCCGAGCAGCGCGCAGTCGCGAGTACCGAGGCAACGGACAGCAGTGCGGATGATGTCATTCCGCCACGCAGCCCGGGCCTCAGACGCCGCACGCACGATTTGTGGTGCCGCATTCCGGAATTTTTTGACGGCCGAGCAAACCGCGGCAAGAAATTGTGGCTTGCTCGCATTGGCCATCGTGCGGCCCTGCGGCAGGCTTTGCTGGATCATCTGCTCGGGAGAAGCATCCTGAGCGACGGAAATTGGGGCAGTCGCGGTCCAGAGCGCAAAACCGAGCGCAACCCCGGTGATCGCCACCGCTGTTGAGCGCAGCACTCGCGCGGAGAAATGCGTGCCATTAGAACCCTTGAGCATATTTTTCATAAGAGACGAACCTGTTTAGTTTTGTTGAACCTCGGGCTGTTCTAGAGAACCCCGCAGAGCAGGTCAACACAATTTTAGCTGATTTTCTGAAAAGAGCGGGTGAAGGGAATCGAACCCTCGTCAGTAGCTTGGAAGGCTACAGCTTTACCATTAAGCTACACCCGCGAGCGACCGGTAAGCTGACGCGCTGAATTCGCGCTGCCAAGTGTTTTTTGTCGCGGGCCTGACGGCCGCTTTCTTGGCGGGGTGTCTGGCCCGCATGAGCGCGCAATTACGGCGCGAACGCCGAAATCTCAGCTACTCTTCCGCCTCGCATGCCGCGCCTCGTTCTCGCTTCTGGTTCACCGCGCCGCGCGCAATTGCTCGGCGAAGCCGGCCTGCACTTCGAGATCGTTCGCGCGGACATTGCCGAATCAGAGACGAACGCTCTCACGATTCAGGAGCTCACCTCTTTCAATGCGTCGCGCAAAGCACGTGAAGTCGCGTCCCGCCGTCGCACGGCTGTCGTGCTCGGGGCGGACACGCTTGTCGCGCTCGATGGCGAGATCATCGGCAAACCCGCAAACATGCGCGAAGCGCATCGGACGCTGCAGCGCCTCAGCG
>DASVRY010000188.1:0-4543 GCA_036388395.1 Chthoniobacteraceae bacterium | reverse complement strand
CCTGGACCGAGTGGGGGAACAAAGTGCGCGCTCCGATCGAGCGTAGCTAACCCCGGGCTTGTTATGGACAAAGGCTGCGTTGAGCCAGCGGAGAACGTTCCGCCATCGATCTACCCGAAGAAGCTGTCCACCATCATCGGTCTCTTCGAGATGCTGCCCGAGGAGGAGAAGCGCGAGAATCTCATCGCCTACTCCGAGCAGGCGAAGCGTCAGGAACCAAAGCCGGACGACACCTTTGATCTTGAAGACATCCGCAAAGACGAGGAGTGCGCGGATACGGTTGGCGTTTATCTCAAGGTCGATCCCGAGCGGCGGGCGCATTTTGCCGTGACGCTTGGGCCGCAAGTCCAGACGCTAACCAAGGCGATGACGAGCATCCTCTGCAAAGGGCTCGAAGGTTCAACGCTGCAGGAAATCCTCGATCTGCCGGCGGACTTTGTGCCGAAGATTGTTGGTGGTCAGTTGGTCCGGATCCGTAGCCAGACGGTGTATTACGTCCTCACGCGGATGAAGAGTGTGTGCAAGGTGTACCTGAACCGGTTGCGGGCGGCTGAGGCGTGATTGGTGATTGGTGATTGGTGATTGGTGATTGGTGATTGTCCGACCGATCTGGGACGCGACCCGCGCCACCCCTGGACTCGGCTGCAGCGAACTCCGAAATGGAGCTTTGCGTCCCACGATGCAACGGACCGGGAGGTCCGCTGCGACAGACCGGAGGTCTGTGCTCCCCATGAGGAGCGTGGCCACGCGCATCTGAGGGGAGCACAGGTCTCCGGACCTGTCGTTGCACACCTCCGAGTGGGCAACACCGCACGTCGCGAGACGCCCTCCTTTAGCTACGCGACTCCTCGACATTACTCGGTAGGTGAACCGCGCCCTCATGACGCCCGGCTCTCCCACCAAACACCATCCACTAATCAGCAATCATGCTGCTCCTACTATCCCCTTCCTCCGGCTCAATATGCACAAGCACGTCCAGCACTGCCGGCTTGCTCTCTCGGATAGCGTCCTTCACGGCATGGGCGATCTCGTGGCCGGCGCGGACACTGAGGTTCGCATCCACCACCACATGGATATCGGCATAGAAATCCAGACCCATCTTCCGGAGGCGAAATTGCTCCACGCCAAGCACGCCTGGAACCGCTGCCGCGACCGCGCGAATCTGCGCTGATGCCTCTTGCGGCGGAGCGGTATCCATTGCCTCCTGCAGGGCCGGGATAAGCAGCCGCCAGCCGTTGAAGCAAATCAATGCGCAGGCAAAGAGCGCCGCCCAGTCGTCGGCCGGCTCCCACCCTTCGCCTCCCACGACCGCGATGCTGATCCCGATGAACGCCGCCGCCGATGTGATTGCATCGGAGCGATGATGCCACGCATCAGTCTTTACCGCGGTGCTCTCGATGAGCTGGGCAGTCGCGAGCACTTTTCTAAAGAGCGTCTCTTTCACCACCACGACGCCGACGAGCACGAGGAGCGTGAACGGCGCTGGCGAATGGTGCGGAGTGAGGATCTCCCGGATGCTTTGCACGGCGAGCCCGACACCAGCGGCAAGCACGGTCAAGGCGACCACCACCGCCGCCAGCGACTCGGCCTTTCCATGGCCGTAAGGATGCGAGTCATCCGGCGGGAGCGCCGCAAATTTCAACCCGCCCCAGATTACCAAGGACCCAAAAATATCGAGGATCGACTCGATGCCGTCGGCGATCAGAGCGTAGCTATGGCCGATCACGCCCGAGAGGATCTTCATCGTGGCCAGCGCAGAGTTTACTAGCACGCCGGCAAGAGCCAGCCGCGCGCCGGATTCAAGCCGACGCACGGTGAAAGAGTTGGTCGGGTCCGGCACGGCGTGCATGGTAGGGGCGCCATGTCGAAAGTCAGCGCGATTGTTTTTCACGAGCACGGAGCCCCTGCCACCGTCGCATGCTGCGAAGAGGTGGAGTTGCCGGATTTCGGCCCCGGCGATGCCTTGGTCGAAGTGGTGGCTGCGCCAATCAATCCGGCCGACCTGAACGTGATTGAGGGAAAGTATCCGATCCGGCCGGCGCTTCCCGGCACGCCCGGAGTCGAAGGTGCGGCGATCGTGCGCGAGCTGGGGCGTGACGTGAGCGGGCTCGCCATCGGGGATCTCGTGCTGCTACCGCATGGGCTCGGGAGCTGGCGCGAAGCGGCCGTCATTCCCGCTTCCCAATTAATCCGTGTGCCGGAGGGAATCAGTCCAGTGCAGGCGGCCATGCTGAAGATCAACCCGGCAACTGCTCTGCGGATGCTGCGCGACTTCGCGCCGCTGGAGTGCGGCGATTGGGTCGTGCAAAACGCCGCGAACTCCGGTGTGGGGCGGGCAGTGATCGAGATTGCACGGGACTGCGGATACCGGACGGTGAATGTCGTCCGTCGCGCTGAGCTTGTGGCGCAGCTGCAGGAGGCCGGCGGGGACGTGGTGCTTGTGGAAGGAGACTCGCTCAAAGACGAGATCGCGGAGGCCGTTAGGGATGCTCCGCTGCGGCTGGCGCTGAATGCGGTGGGAGGCGAGAGCGCCCTGCGCCTCGCGAATGCGGTGAGCGAAGGCGGGACGCTGGTGACTTATGGAGCGATGAGCCGGCAGCCGGTGCGTGCTCCGAACGGGCTGCTGATTTTCCGGGACGTGAGGTTCTGGGGTTTTTGGGTGTCGCGCTGGTATGCGCAGGCTTCGGCTGCGGAAAGTGGGGCGATGTTCGAGGAGCTGTTTGCCTCGGCGAAGCACGGACTCTTCAATCCACCAATCGCCCGCACCTATCGACTGCAGGAAGCAGCAGCTGCTCTTACTCACGCTGCGGAGGGATCCCGCGCTGGGAAGATCCTTTTCGCCCCATCCGGTGAATCGGCGCGCGCAAGATGACGTCGCTCTGGCGCTGGACGATGGCCCTTACCATCGCACAAGGTGGGGCTGGCCGAGTCGAAGCCTCGGATAACCCGCTCACCGCGAAGGGGCCATTCGTCCCGACCGCGCACTATGTAGAGCGCCAGATGCTTGGCTGGAAGGTGCTCATCAATCAGGAACTGCTCGCCGGTCGTGCCGAGCTCGGCACAGCAGCGATCGGGTTGCTGGAGATGAAGCTGCAAGCGATCCGCGATGCTGTGCCTGCAACCGCTCTTCCAGCTCTGCAGCGGGTCGCGATCTGGCTCGGTGTCGACGATTATGCCGTGCCGAATGCCTGTTATCATCCAAGCGCAGAATGGCTCGCGACGCATGGCTGGAACCCGGAGAAAGCGCTAGCAGTCGAAATTGGAAATGCGCAGGCTTTCCTGGAGTGGTCGCGCACGCAGCCGATGATCGTGTTGCACGAGCTTGCGCACGCCTTTCACCATCAGGTGCTCACTCACAGCCACCGCGGCATTCGCGACGCCTACGAGCGCGCGCAGAGAAGCGGCAGCTATGAGAAGGTTGCGCGGGTAGACGGGCCAGCTCAGCGAGCGTACGCGCTTGAGAACGAGCAGGAGTTCTTTGCCGAGCTAACGGAAGCATACTTCGGCCGAAACGATTTTTTCCCTTTCACCCGAAAGGACATCGCAGGGCACGATCCAGGGACGCTGAAGCTCCTCGAGCGCATCTGGCAGCGCGATGAGAGCCCACAATGATGCTCCCACCATGAACATGATCCACCCTGCTGCCGCCTTAGTTCCGCTTCTTACATTCACCATGATTGCTGCCGAACCATTGCCCGCGTCTTCCGATCTCCCTGCGCAGGTGCAGCCGCCCCACGTGCTGGTCCTCACAACTGGGGAACGCGTGACGACACAGCAAGACTGGCAGATCCGACGAGCGCCAGAATTGCGCCGGCTGATCCAGCATTACGAATACGGCTTCATGCCACCGAAGCCCGAGAGGCTCGAGGCCCGGCTCTTGCGAGAAGATCCTCAGGCGCTTGGCGGAAAGGCGACGCTGAAGGAGGTGGAAATCCAGTGCACCAAGCCGGACGCAAAAGTCCATCTGCTGATCGTTGTGCCAAATCAGAGAGACGGCCGTGTGCCGTGTTTTCTGGGCTTGAACTTCGCAGGAAATTACGCAGTCGTTGCAGACCCGCAGGTGCAGATGCCGCAGGGTTGGATCTACGAAAAGTTCAGTGGGCATGCTGAACACCGGGCAGCGGAGGAAGGGCGGGGGAAGCAGGTGGAAATGTGGTCAATCGAGCAGTCAATCGATCGCGGGTATGCGGTCGCGACATTCTATACCGGGGACATCGTTCCCGATCAGCCGGATCTCGCGCGGGAGCGGCTTAAGGGCTTCGTTCCAGAGGGAATGAATGCTGATGATCCCGCCGCGCCTGCGACGATCGCAGCTTGGGCGTGGGGATTCTCCAGGATGATCGACCACCTCTTGACTGAGCCGGCCATTGATCCGGCGCGAATTGCGGCGGTGGGACATTCGCGCAACGGAAAGACAGCGCTGCTCGCCGGAGCAATGGATGAGCGGATCGCTCTGGTCATCCCGAGCCAGGCAGGCTGCGGAGGCACAGCGCCAGTGCGTGTTGCGCCGGAGTTGATCATCACTGGGAAAAGTGGCCGGCCA
>DASVRY010000187.1:0-7733 GCA_036388395.1 Chthoniobacteraceae bacterium | reverse complement strand
CTCCGGGGTTACGTCGCGCGGTGCAGGACCAGTTCCGCCAGTTGTCAGCACGAGCTCACAGCCAGCTTCATCGCACAGTCGCCGCAAAGTTGCTTCGATCTCTGCGCGATCGTCGGCGATGAGCACCCGCTCCCATTCCACCGGCTCTGGAGCAAGCGAAGCGAAAATCGCTTCAATCGCCGGACCACTGCGGTCTTCGTAGACGCCGGCAGTGGCGCGGTCGCTGAGGGTCACGCGGGCGACCTTCATTCCTTCCGCTTCTCGGTCACGCGAATGTCGCCGATGATCATCTGCTTATCCACCGCTTTGCACATGTCGTAGATCGTCAAGGCGGCGACGCTCACGGCCGTCAGCGCTTCCATTTCCACTCCCGTCCGAGCGGTCGTCGAGACTTCGCTCCGGATCCAGATCGCCTCGTCCTGAATGTCGAAGTCGATTGCGAACGCATCCACCGGAAGTGAGTGGCAAAGCGGGATCAGCTCATCAGTGCGCTTTGCCGCTTGAATGCCGGCGATCTTCGCCACAGTTAGCACGTCACCTTTGGGCAAAGCCTGCGCCCGAAGCGCCTCGATCGTCTCACGTCGGCACCGCACCCGCCCCTCTGCTCGCGCGACGCGACGCTGCGGCGGCTTCCCGCCCACATCGACCATCCGGGCGCTGCCGGTGGCGTCGAGGTGCGAAAAGGTGGAGCTGGAGATCGGCGAATCGGCGGAAGGCATGCGGAAGTGTGACAGGATTAGCTACGAGCCTCCAGCGACAGGCACTCTACAATCTCACCTGCCGCAACCGCGCCGGATCCAGCTGGAACCCGCACCAGCGCGTTCACACCGGCGAGGCCGCGGACGTCGCCAGAGCTTCGCCACGTCAGCGGCGCGACGCGAATCTCCTCTGACCAACTCAGGCGCGCCGGGCACCAAGTCTCGCGTCCATCACCACTGGCCGCGATCTCTGATGCGAGCGGGACCTTGGCCAATGGCCACCAGCGCGGGGAAGCTTCAAGGCACTCCAAAGCGAGGCGCACCGCGAGATGAAAGGTGACAAAGTGCGAAACGGGATTCCCCGGCAGGACAAATGCCACCTGCTCGTCGCGCGTGCCGAAGATCAACGGCTTACCCGGACGTAGGTTGATCTTCCGGAAGTGAATTGTGAAACCCAGCGCCTCCAGCGCACGCGCGCCGAGGTCGTAATCACCCACACTTGCCCCGCCGGAGATGAGCAGCAGATCCCACCGATCGTCCGGTTGGGAGCGAATCACCTCGAGCATCTCATCCAGCCGATCGGAACAATGCTTCTGCGCGAGCACGGCTGCGCCGCGTTCGGCGAGAAGCGCCGCGACCAGTGTGGAATTGGAGTTGCGAATCTGTCCCGGCGCAGGCTGCACATCTGGAGCCACGATTTCATTCCCGGTCGTGATATGCACCACCCGCGGTGCAGCGGAGACGTGCAACTGCGTTGCCCCGATCTGCGCAAGCAACGCCGCTTCGCCGCTTCCGATGCGCACTCCAGACGGGAGCAGGAGATCGCCTTTCCCCGCATCTTCGCCGCGCTCGCGGATGTGCCGCGCAGGGGTTCGGCGGAGCGGGATCATCCATTCCCCTTCCCTACGTGCATCCTCCTGCATCAGCACCTGCGAGCCACCGATCGGGATCGCAGCGCCAGTGAAAATTCGCGCGCATTCTCCGCGCTTAAGCTGAAATGGAGCCATGGCTCCCGGCTGGATCTCGGCGACCACGCGGAGGCGCTCCGAAGCATCTTCCGCCTGCATCACATAGCCGTCCATGGCCGAGCGGTCGAAGCCCGGCAGATCTTCCGGCGCTCGCACCTCCTCGCGCAAGACGCGCCCAACCGCGTCCGCCAGGCTCGCACGAACGGGCCGGAGCGGCTCGACGGATTCAGCGATAAGCGTGCGTGCTTCGGACAATGAAATCACTGATCAAAGGTGAGCGGGACCGGCGGTTCTGACTAGTCAAAGTCGCTGAGAGAGAAGGCGCTGGCTGGTGACGCAGGCGAAACCTTGCCGGCTCGTGCCGTTCAGCCACACTGCTCGGATGCAGGTAAAAGTTCTCGCATTCGCACAGATGCACGATCAGCTCGGCTTTCGCGAGCATCTCATCGATTGCTCACCAGATGAGACACCTCGGGCGATCCTCTCCCGGATTGCTCCTGGCTTCGCGCCCGGCAGCGTCCGGGTTGCCCTTGATCTTGCCTATGCAGAATGGGATTCGCCGATAGGCACCGCAACCGAGCTGGCCCTCATCCCGCCTGTTAGCGGAGGCTAGCCTGCCATGCAGACGCACATCTCATTCACTCCGGATTTCATCAATCCGCCACCCTTGCAGCTCCCTTCGCGAGAGATCGGAGCATCTGTCGAATTCCTCGGGATCGTTCGTGAACTGGAACGAGGCCAGCCGCTCGCCGGTTTGGATTACGAAGCCTACATACCAATGGCGCGGCAGGAGTTGGCGCGCCTTTTCACGGCACTGCAAGCATTGCACCCGTGTGCGGAGGTTGTCTTTATCCATCGGCTAGGCTGGGTGCCCGTGGGTGAAGCATCGCTCTTCATCCGTGTCCTCGCCGCTCATCGGGGCGAAGCGCTACGCTTCCTCGAAGCCGCGATCGATCGGATGAAAGCCGATGTCCCGATCTGGAAGCGATCCGCTTCTGCTATCTACCAGCGGAAGTAGCGGGTGTGATCGTCGCCGAGGGCAAAATCGCTGCGGTAATCCGGATAGTATGGGGTATCGCGCTGCACGGGTTTTGTGAGCTCAATGCGCATCGAAGCTGGATCGCGCAAAATGAAGCCGCCTGAGGGATTCTGGCTGGTGATCCGAACAGCGATGAGGTTCTTCCCTGGCTTCGCAGTGCCCGCACGTATGCGGTAGCGCCGCTCACTGCCGGGAGGTGTGCGATCCTTCTCGGTGCCACTGATCTTCACACCATTCCACCAAACTTCATGCGCGTCATCGAGCAGGCCCAGGTTCAGCATGAGATGACGCTGGCCGTAATCTGCCGGGACATCCACAGCGCGACGAAGCCAGACTGTGCCTTTGGCAGCGAAGCGGCTACCGAGACCGTTTAGCGGTTGCGGGAGCTCGACCGACGTCCACGTGGAATCCTGGAACTCGGCCTTGGCCCAGCCATTCTCCAGACCTTGGTTCGCTTGAGCTTCGATCTCCGCTTTCCAGCCACTCGCAATTGGGAGCGGAGCAAATGGCGCCGGCGCAAAGCGGAAGAATTGCCGGTCGAAGGCAAACTCGGCGCCGAGATTCGCCAGCACTTGTGAGAGCGCATGCTGGACCCGCCAGCGACTAAAGCGCAGGTAGGTCTTCTCGTCGGCGTTGAACGCTTCCGACGAGAGCTGGAAAAACAGCGCCCGGCCATTTCCTACCGTGATTTTGCCGAGAGCGCCTCCCGCAGCAATTTCGCCCGGCCCTTTGTCGATCAGCTGCGTCTCGACCTCTGTGCGGAGGCGGAGATCGGAAAGGCTGATGCCGCGGAGTTCTTCCCACGCCGGCAAACCGCCAGCCTGGACATACTTCTTTTTAGCTCCGGTAAAGCCAAGCGGCAGTGCACCATCTGCGCGTGGCAAAATAACCGCGCGTCCTCCGCGGCTGAGGTAGCTCTGCAAATCAGCGTCTGTGACCGCCGCACCTGGGCCAACGATGACTAGTTCGGCGGCTGAAGGCAGCGCCGCCGCCTTTTCAAACCGAACCTGCATCGTCCGTAGCAGTTTCTCCCCCGCTTCATCGCCTATATAGTGCGTCTGCACACGGGGTCGTGCGGGAGCTTGTGCAGCATACTGCACGAGGCGCTCGCCGATCATGCGCGCCACGGGCTCCGGTGAAGTGCGGCTCTCCAAATCCAGCCCGCAATAGATGAGCAACCCATTCCCCCACGGCAGCTCCATGAGCGGTGAGAATGCCAGGTCAAAGTCCCCCTCGAGGATCGGTCGCCACGTACTGAAGTGCGGCTTTTCCAAGGCTGAACTGGAGACGGAACCTTGATTTCCCCAGTGCCACCCATGCTGCGGCAAACTAGCCTTTGGGATGCGCAGGTCCGTATCCCGCTCCGGCGAAATCAGCGTCCCTGAGCCGCGCCAATCGCGGAAATCCTCCCCGTCGAGCCCAACGAGCAGTGGATGAGTAGCTTGCGTGGTCACCGGCCAGGCGCGCCGGGTCAGCCAGCGGCTCACCCGATATGGGCTCACGGTGCGGAAGAACTCCGGATTCTGCCCCATGAGAATTACCCGCCCGCCTTTATCCAGAAACGTCTCGATCGAACCTGGCGACTTCACGCCGGCTTCGAAAGCATTGCGCCCAATCACCAACACACCAGACCCCGCCCCACTCCACGGCTGCGCAGGGATGCCAAACGACGACAGCGTTTTCGCTGTATCACCTCGCGGGTCCCAGATCATCACCGGTCCACGAGCAGTCGCCTTCGGAGCAGGATAGATCCGAAAGCTAAACCGATCCTCATGCTTGAAATTACCCGCTATGGTCTCGAGCACGATCACTCCATCACTCTTCGCGCCCACTTCAGGCGCGGCGAATTCGATGGGGTCGAACTTCGGTGCGCCGACCGTTGCCGTTCCGCTCCCTTCGCCTTTGGCAATCTCGCGACCGCCGACTTCAGCGCGCCACCGGAAGCTATATGGTAGATCCGCGCGCGTATCGTTTAGTATTACCGACTGCTTGCGGATCTTCTCACCCACCGTGAAGTGATGATCTTTTTGGGTAAACCCTTCGCTGGGCCCGGCCAGCCATGCCAGAATCGGGTTGTGGCCCGCGATGAATGCCGACCCCGCGGCCGTGCGAATGTTTGCCTCTCCCTCGAAGGGACTAAGCAAATTCTTTTGGACGCGCCGGGCGTAAGGCCCGCGCGAGCCCGCGGTGAAAGTGGGCATTTCCACCAAGTCCTGAGCCCGAGGCGAGCTGCGCCAGCCGTAAGCGTCGTCCCAGTGCCACATCCCACCCGAGATCCCCCATGTCCGCCAGGCTCGGAGAGTGGTTGAAATCCAGTGCGCGACAAACGGCTCCCACTCCTTGCTCTTCCTCGGGCTGGCATGTTCGTAAGCCTGCGCGCCTTTGAAAGATTGCTGGATCATCTTGCGATACTCCGGATCCTCTTTGCGGTAAGCCTCAGCTCCCTGGTAGACAGCTAGATGCTCCGTGAGCCACGGCTCCGTTAGCTTCTCGCTAGTGTGGTTCACCCGCCCACGACTGGCGTCGGCACCGAACGGTGCGCCAAACTCAATCGCGCTGTACGGCATATCCCCTTCCTTTGCCCAGGCACTCAGCCATTGCTCACGCTCCTGGAGCGGAATCAAATCAAGGTAAGTGTTCGCCGTATGGATATCGCCCACGTTACCGTTGTGATGAGAGGTCACCGGTCGGGTGGTCTCATGTTGACGGATCAGATCAAGCAGGCGGCGCCCAGGCGCGACGCGCTCGTCGTATGCAGAGGATAGACTTAGGTTCTTCCTATTGCCGATCCGGCGCGGGTTTAGGTCGTCCTCGTGAGCGAAGCGATTCCCCGCAAAAAGAATCACGCCTACCGAAGGATTGTTCCGGATCAGCTTCCAGCTCCGGAGCATCATTCGCTGCCACTGAGCGAGCTGCTCGGCGCTTGGCGATTTATCGAGGACGTCGAAGTCGTCTGGCGGAGAGACGCCGCACATCAGCAGCATCCCTGCTTCGTCGCACGCGGCCGCCCACGCCGCGCGTTGATCATCAACTCCTCGCTCAAGGTCACTGTTTGGCCAGATCTCGAGCGTGTTTAGATTGGTAGCCGCATAGGAGGCGAGGGCCTGGCGCGAGACCTCTGGCATCGTCAGACCGGTCGAGAGACCATGCAGGCGCATGTTAAAGATCTTTTCGTTCAGCAGGAACCGCTTGCCGTCGATCCGGAACTCGCGGAATCCGAAGCGTTCGGTCAATCCGTCCTTGAGCCCAGCTCCCTCCGCGGTGAGGCGGAGAGTATATAGATTTGGCTGCTGAAACTCCCACAAGCGCGGATCAGTCCACTTCCAGGCCAGACTCGCCTTCTTACCCGGCGCGACAGTCGCGCTGGCGGTAAAGGTCTTCTCCACCTTCCCTGTCTTCCAGTCCGCAAGAGTGGCGGTGAATTTCACGTCTCCAGACGTGGCGAGGTCTGCGAACTCCACATCCACCGCGAGCTCCTGCTTGCGAAGCGAAGGCTTGATGAAGACGCCGTCGAGTCGCGGTCCACGCGGTCGGCTCATCAGGACCACATCCCCCATGATCCCGCGATGATTGAGCCGTGCCTCCTTTTTATCCGCCCGGTTCGCGTCCATGTACATCACCGCTTCTTTCGCGCTCTGCGTGGCGACGACGAGCATGCGGAGCGACACCTTCGCGCCCGCTTTTACATGCGGTGTGATCACCAACTCCCCACCTGGCCAGCCGACCGTCCCAGCCTCTTTGCCGTCGATAAACACCCGGGCGTCTGTGGAGACGCGCTGAACATCGAGCACGATTTCGCGGCCAGCCCATTCCTGCGGAATCGCGACCTCTCTTTCGTACCAAGACCGATCCACTTTCTTCAGGAGCATCGTTGGAACGCCGGTCTTCCGCTCGTCGACCTGCAATCCTTCCCACGATCCTCCAGTGCCGCGTGCCTGAAGGCCTTCGAAGTTTGTCTGCGGCCAACCGTCGCGCTCCCAAGTACCAGGCACCCGAATCCATCCCCATTGACCCTCAGGTTGTGCGGCGGCTGGTCCGAGAGCTGGCATGAAGCGCCAGAGGTCGTTCAAGACCATTTCACCTCGGCTGTCGCTGGTGGCGACGTGCGGAGTCTTTGACCATTGATGCGCGGACCCGTTCGGTTCCGCATCAGAGACGGCCGCCTGGCTACTGCATAAACCCGCCAATCCGATCAGAAGGAGCGCGAGCCGAGAGATGAGGTTCTTTGAAAGCATCGAAGCTAGATAGGAAGAAGTTACAAAGCTCACTCCGGGATGATTTGCACGTCGTCGATATCCACCACGCCTGTGCCCATGTTGGTCACCTCCATCCGGAGCAGCGCAGTGCCCGGCCGCACCTCCACACTTCGCGAGAGTTCCTTCCATTCCGGCGTCTCCTCTTGGACGAAGAAATTCTCCGAATGTCCGATCGACTGTCCCTTCTCATCCTCGAAGCGAAGCATCAGTCCCGCGCCATGCCACGCGACAGCATTCTTTCGCCAGTTCTTCGTGCGGACCCGCATTTTGACGGTGAGCTTTTTCCACTGCGGGTCGACTGCTACCCAGCCCTTCAGCTTAAACGAGCCGAGACGTTGATCTTGCGGCTGATCCTCCGGAGTGTGGATACGCGCAAAGGTATTCCCCTGCTCCTGCTGCGCGAGGAACCTGATCTTGGATACTCCCCCTGCGAAACCTGAAGGGCTCCACTGCGTCAACTCAGTGCCGCGCAACTCCTCGAAATCACCCTCCTCCAGAAGATTCAGCGGCGCCGGTGGCGGAGTATTCCCGACGAGAAGCAGCCCGGCAAAAGCGCAGGCAATGAGCAAGGGACGATTTGTGGAGTTCACGTAGTGGGAGGGACTAGTTAGATAGGGCAGGATGCGGGCACTTACGGGAGGCGACGAACGCGAACTTCCTTGAAGTAGAAGACGCTGTCCGGGTCATGCGCCTGAAGGGCAATTGCGCCTCCATCAGGGCTGATCCGCTTGCCTTCAAATTCGCTGGGCCGCTGCGGATTCTCAGGCTCTAC
>DASVRY010000186.1:0-3286 GCA_036388395.1 Chthoniobacteraceae bacterium | reverse complement strand
CACCCGCATCAGCAAGGGGAAGCTGCAGCTTCAGCTCACGACAGCGGACGCCCACGAGACGCTCCAGCACGCGCTGGCGATGTGTCAGTCGGAGATCATGAGCAAAAGCTCCCGCCTGGAATTGCGGATGGAGGCAGCGCGCTATCATGTCCGTGCGGATGCTCCGCGGCTGCAGCAGGTCTTTTGGAACCTGATTCTCAACGCAGTGAAATTCACGCCTGCCGGAGGGCAGATCATCATTCGCACGTTGAACCGGGAAGAAAGATTCCTCGTCGAGGTGAGCGACACCGGCGTAGGCATCACTCCCGACGTGTTACCGCGGATCTTCGATGCCTTCCAGCAGGGCGAGGAATCGGTGACCCGGCAGTTCGGCGGTCTTGGCCTGGGGCTCACCGTTGCCAAAGCGCTGGTTGACGCGCATGGTGGCCACATCGAGGCAAAGAGCGCTGGTCCGGGTAGAGGCGCGACTTTCACGATCGAACTCGACACGGTGGAGACGCCTGTCCCGACGTTGTCAGCGAACGAGGTGAAGGACACTCGCCCCGCCGCCGGGAAGATCGGAGCGCGGGTGCTTCTTGCGGAAGATCACCATGACACGCGCGAGGCGATGAGCCGACTGCTCACGCGCTGGGGTTATCGAGTAGAGGCAGCTGAAACCGTGGCCGAAGCCCTGCAGAAGGCGCGGGAGATGGAGTTCGATATCCTCGTTAGCGACCTCGGTTTGCCGGACGGCACCGGCCTCGAGTTACTGCAGCAGCTGCAGGCGATCCGCCCATTGCCCGGGATAGCAATTAGCGGTTTTGGGATGGAAGAAGATGTCTGCCGTAGCCGCGAAGCGGGGTTCGTCGAGCATCTTATCAAGCCAGTTGCGGCGCAAAAACTTCGCGCAGCGATGGAGGCCGTCCTGGCCAACCGGAGCACGCCGGCTGCGCCGGACGACGTGTTGTAATCCTGCTGTCGGAGAGCGGACACAGGCGCCCTGCTCTAAATCCTAACTAAGCGGGCCGGAGCCGCGCGTCCCAGATCCAGCGCCAAGGGATCGCACCGTGGCTGAGCATCCAGTCATTGAACTGCTGCAACGTCCAGCCTTCGCGGCCGACGAGCTGTGCGTGAAGCCGCTCCACTTCCAGCCGGCCGAGCAGGTAGCTGAGCGGCACTGTCGGCATGCTCGTATACCAGTTCACGTCGGCACGCGCGCGGGCGGCCGTGAAGCCGACGCCTTCCTGCAACAGCTTCGTGGCGCTGGCGTAGTTCAGCGCGCCATCGTGCAAGCCGCAGTCGATCACGATTCGGTGTGCGCGCCAGAGCGCGTCGTGCAGTTGGATGAGCCGAGCTTCCGGCAACGTAATCACACCCTGGTCAACGGCCATCTTCTCGCACCACAACGTCCAGCCTTCATAAAAAATCGCGTGCGCAAAGAGCCGCCGCAGTTTGCTTGGGTGCTGATTCTGCACGACGAATTGCAGGTGATGCCCCGGGTAGGCTTCATGCGCGCAGGTAAATTCGAGCCCATAATGCTGCGCTACTTCCGCCGCTTTGCGCGCAGGGTTGGTCTGCTCGGCGCTGAGATCGTTCACCCAGAAGATCCCAGTCTGATCCCGGTCGTATGCACCTGGCTGATGGTAAGCCGCCGTGGGGAACTGATGCCGCAGAAACGCAGGCACCGGCATCACCTTGCACTGCTCTCCCTTGGGAAAGGTGACGAGCTGCGCCGCTTCGAAGCGCTCCCGCATCTCGCCGGTAACCCGCTGATATTCCTCGAGCAGCGATCCAGATGCCGGCTTCCAGCCCGCCGCGGCTCCCTCGATGAGCTGACCGGCTTTCTTGCGCCCGTGCTTCCGCGCCTCCACCTGGAGTTCAGCGGTCAGCCGCGCGACCAAATCCTCGCCCAGCGCGCGGACTTCCGGCAGCGAATATGGCAACCCGGTTTTCTCCCGTAGAAGGAATTCAAAGGTCGGACGACCGACAGCGTAGCCATTTGCCGCGCCAGGCTTTTTGCTCGCTGCCGCTTCGCTGTATTTCCGAAAGGCGGTGATCGCATCGGCGACGAGGCGCCGCGTCTGTTCGGGGTCGGGTGAGACGGCCGCGAGTTGCTCCCCCACGTCCCGCAGAAACGGTTCCGCTCCTGTGCAACTGCGCTGCGCAAGCCGCGTCCAGAGCGGCACAGGCTCCCGTAGGCAGGCTGCACCTTGCGCGAGAAAACGCGGGATTTTGGAAAGGCGGCTCTCGACCGTAGGCCGGATCTTCGCAAGCTGGTGCGCATTGCGGATGAGCAGATGAAGGATGGAGCCCGTCGCGACATCGACGTGGACCTGCGGATTGTTGCGCCAGCGCTTCAGCCCGGAACTCCACTGAAGCGAGGTTCGCAGAGTCGAAAGGAGGCCGCGCCGATCGAGCCAATCGTCTCCCGTAAACGCGCTGTCCGGGAGCGCCTCCACGGCAACCAGGGTCGTGGCGAGGAGTCGCTCGTGGGCTTCCCAAGTGCGCGTATCATTCTCACCGAGCTCCGCGTCGAACTGGTGAAGGCCCACCTCACTCGCCTGCTGTGGGAAGAGCGCCCACACTGCTTCGAGATGGCGTTGGGCAATTGCGCGGAATTCACGGACGGGGCTCATGAAAGTGGGTCAGGAGAGGGAAATCGAATCAAGACGGTTGAGGCGCAGCCAGGCCGTCCACTGCTGCATCCGTGTTCCATCTGTAAATCCGTGGCCAGCCGCCTACTCCGGCACCTTCTTGTTGATCTCCCGCGCCAGTTCACGGATCTGCTTCACTTCTTCCTTGGTGATCGGCTTGTCCACTGCCTTCGAAGTCAGCGCGCTGATTGCCTTCAGATTCGCCGCCATGGTTTTGACCAGCTCGGTCTCCTTGAAGTCCGGGTGCAGCGTTTGCACTCGCTCACTATAGTAGTCGAAGAGTTCCGGCTGGATGAGGCGCCGGGCGCGTTCGGGGGTGTAATCCTCCAAGACAATGCTGCTTGTGATCTCTAGACCGCGCAGCCAACCCCCGAGGCTCACCAGATGGGCGATCTCCTCGTCTTTCAACGCGATCATGCCAGCTTCGATCTCAGCCTGCGACTTGATCAACTCACTGCGGATGTCGCTCCATCGCTGCGTCGCGGCCATTTCCAAGATACTTCTGCTGTGTTTTGCCAGCCGGTCGCCCACCCCGAGGCCGCGCGCCAGCTTGAGTAGCACGCGCCCAACGGGCTCGATGCGCGATTGTTTCTCTGCGCTGATCGCGAGGAATCCATCTGCGATCACCTGGCCGGCCATGAGTGCCAGCCGCC
>DASVRY010000185.1:0-5437 GCA_036388395.1 Chthoniobacteraceae bacterium | reverse complement strand
AGCCTGGGCATTCTCGCGCTGATTTACTGGAAGCTAAATCAAAACGGCCAACTCGGTCAGCTCGGTGCGGAGTTTGCCAATTGCGACCGGCTCTGGATGGTGCTGAGCCTCGGTATGGTCGTCCCGCTCACGCTGATTACCTCATGGCGGCTGCAGCAGCTCATGCCGCGCCAGGGACAGCTAGGCTTCGGGGAAGCCAATAAGCTGATTCTTGTCGCGAGCGTGCTGAACATGATCCTGCCGTCGAAGATGGGAGACATCGCAAAGGCTTACTTCATGCGCGATCGGGGGCATCTCGACGGCTCGTTGGCGCTTTCGCTCGTCGTCTTTGAGAAAGCGTGCGACATGCTTTCGCTGCTGCTTTGGTGTGTCTTTGGCCTCTTCCTGTATCCGCAGAAGGATGTGCTTTTTTGGACGATGACCGCTGGAGTCACCGGGATGCTAGCAATCGGGTTGCTCCTGCTGGCCTCGCAACGATTCGCGGGGCTGTTCTTTGGCCTTGGAGCGCGGTTTGCGCCGGGAAAGATGAAGACGAAGTTCGCCAAGCTGGGCGGCTCGTGGAGCGAGATGCACCGCTATTTTTGGGGAAGCAAAGCGCGGCTCGCAAAGATTTCCCTCACCTCCATCTTTATCTGGTTTTTGCATCTGCTGCAGATCTGGATGTTCATTCTCGCGCTCAAGGCAATGGCGCCGTTTCTGGCGAGTCTCGCACTTTCGCCGCTGGCAATCCTCGCGGGCTTGATGCCTTTGACATTTGCTGGAGTCGGCACGCGCGACGGGGCGTTGGTGCTGTTTTACGCACCGTATTTCACCGCCCCTACAGCCGCGGCTCTCGGACTGCTCTGCACTGCACGTTATATATTGCCGGCGATTGGTGGCTTGCCGTTCGTCGGGCAGTATCTCCAGGCGGCGCGGAGCGGGGGACTTTCCCCGCAAGCAATTCGTGGTGAGTCAGCCCGCCCGACAGAAGCCTAGACTGCTAGCCTAGACCGCTAGCTGCATTCCGAACTGGGAATGCGGGATTCAAGTGCTCTGTGATAGTGGTTGATGGAAAGCACCCCGCTGCTCAGTCATCCTGAGTGGAGCGGAGGTGGAAGGCGGGCGGAGCGCAGTCGAAGGATCCCGTGGCTTTGCGGCAGCGCCCGGCACGTCGAAGCAAACGCTACTTGGTTTGGCGGCGGCATCTTGCTGGACCTTCCGCGGGGTCCTTCGACTGCGCGCCCAAAGCGGCGCTCCGCTCAGGATGACTGCATGGTGCCGGCGGAGTGATTACCCTGACAGAACCAGATTGTCAGAACTCGATTGCAGCTGGCGGCTCGAGATTAAGCGGCGGCTCTTGCGAGTTTAGCTGATCGACCGGCCGCACGGGTTCGGCGCGGCGCACTTCCATCTCGTCACCGGGTTCTCCGGCTGCGGGGGCTGGGACGTTGCTCGAGCTTTGCATGGGGGCGCGCTTGCCATCCAGTGCCTTGGCCGCCACGACGTTCTTCACCGCCTGCACGGAGTTATATGGGTCGGTGCCGCCGATGACCGTCTGCGCTTTCATCTGGACGGGCTTGTGGCTGCTGACATCAACCGCGAGAGCAGCGCGAGGCCACTGTTCTCCGGGAATCACCTTCACAAAGCTCTTTGGCGCATCGCCATGAACGTCGCACGGGTTCTTCGGCACCTGATCGGGTGTCGCCATTTCGAAGTAGGTCGTCCGGCGCTGAATCTTTTCCCCTGAATCCTTGTTTTCCACCGTCTCAAAACAGCTTTCCGTCGCGAGCAGCCCAGAGGAGGCGCAGATCTCGCACTTGGTGATGCCCTTTGGCTGGACGATCTCCTTCGGACGGTAGTCGCTGAACGTCGCCTTCATCACCTCGGCCCAAACCGGAAGCGTGACTTCATTGCTAAAGGCGCCGCGATAGATGGGCCGCGGCTTATCGAAGCCAGCCCAGATCCCACAGGTGACTTCGCTGCTATACCCAAGGAACCACGTGTCCGTGAAGTTGTACGCCGTGCCGGTTTTGCCACCGAGCGGGAACTGCTTCAGGCCCAGTTCGGTGTAGGCGCGATCAGCGGTGCCGCGCTCCAGGACTTCCGCCAGGCAGGTGTGCACCTGGTAGGCTGTCGCAGGGCGCAGCACGCGCTGCTTGCCCGGCTTCGCTTGGAAGACCACGGTGCCGGAATTATCCTCCACCCGCTCGATGATGAACGGAGCGGAAGGGCGCCAGCCGCCGTTTGGAAAGATGGTATTCGCGAGCGCCAGTTCCATCATCGTCACCTCGCTGCTTCCGAGATACGTCGCGGGGAAGGGGCGCAGTGGGCTTTCGATACCGGCGTTTTTGGCGAGTGCGAGCACGCGATCGAGGCCGGTCATCATCCCGAAGCGCACGCTGGCCGCATTCTTCGAGCGAACCAAGGCCGTGCGCGCGGAGATTGCGCCTTCGTATTTGTTGTCGACACGCTCAGGTCCCCATTCACCGAGAATGCCCGTCGTGCCGCCGATCATGACCTGGCGATTGTCGATCACTGCATCCTGCACAACCGTGCCCGGGAAGAGGCCCTTCTCAAATGCGGCTGCGTAGACGAACGGCTTGAAAGCGGTGCCGGGCGGGCGCCTCGCTTGCACCGAGCGGTTGTATGGGCTGTGCTGAATGTCGCGCCCGCCTACGAGGGCGAGAATGGCGCCGTTCGCGTTGTTTAGAACCACTGCGGCGCCTTGCAGATACTCCGGCGAAGCAATTGGCGTCGCCTCTCCGGTCGCGGAGGCCGGACGACGAGCCCGTGCTTTCCACTGCGCATCATACTGTGCGTAGGTCTGGTGTTCGTAGCCTTCACGGCGCTCGATTGCAGTGAGCTGGTCGCGCAATGCCGATTCGGTCTTCTTTTGCAGCACCGAGTCGATCGTCGTGTAGATGCGATACCCGTCGCTTACCGCAGCATCGCGGCCGACGAGCTTTTCCACCTGCTGGGCGACAAGATCGGCGGCGTAGGAGTCTTTGTGAATGGGACGCCGGTTTTTGACGACGATGTCCTCGTTGATCGTCAGGTCGTGCTGCTCCTTGGTGATCATCTCAAGCTCGAGCGCACGCTGAAGCACGTAGTTCCGCTGTTCGACGCACGCCTGGCGATTGCGCCATGGCGACAGGTTGCTGGGGCTCTTGAGCAGACCCGCGAGCATGGCAGCTTCGGAGAGCGTGAGATCCTTCGCGTTCTTCCCGAAGTAGCCGCGTGAGGCAGCCTCGACGCCGTAGAAACCGGAGCCGAAGAACACGCGATTAAGGTACAGCTCGAGGATCTTTCGCTTGTCACAGCGGCGCTCGATTTCGCGGGCGACGAACATCTCGAGCACTTTGCGGCCGTAGCCACGGTCACTGGCTGGCAATCCTTCGGGAAAGCTATTCCGGGCGAGCTGCTGCGTGAGCGTGCTGGCGCCCTGGCGCGTGCGGCCGGACTGATAGTTCTTCACCATCGCCCGGACGATGCCGATGTAGTCGACGCCTTCGTGTTGGTAGAAACGAGCATCTTCCGCCGCGACGACCGCAGTGATCATCGCGGGCGAGATCTCCTCGAGCGGGACCTGATCGCGATTCTGGATGAAGATGCGGCCAAGCACGGCCCCTGCGCGGTCGTAGATGATGCTGGCCGACTCCATCTGCTCCAGCTTGCTGTAGTCAAAGGCGCGGGCACGCTGCGTCCAGCGCTCTTTCTCGGCAAGCCCCCAGACAAGCGCCACGAGGAGCACCGCGGCGATGAAACCTACAGGGACAAAGAACCAGGCGCGGCGGTAGAAAGGCTTAGGAGGAGGGGTGTAATCCCACATGGAGAATTTGGCGGCCCTGTAATTCCCACGAAACCCATCGAGGTGCAATGAGAACGTCGGCGGCGGCTGCGGAGGGTGGGGAGTGGTTGATCGTCCTCGTTCTCCTACTCCTAATCGTCCTCGGACGAATGAAAACGCCGAACTCCGAACGCCGAACGCCGAAGGCAGGAGTGATCTCCGAACTTTTCGCACCGTGCTTGGCGCGAAGCTTGGCACCGGCTACACGGAGCCAGATGTCGGATCAACCTAGCGCTCTCGCCGAGTCCCTCCATTCCAGGATTGCGGAACATGGGCCGATGACCTTTCGCGACTTTATGGAGGCTGCACTCTACGATCCGGTGCACGGGTACTACACTTCGGGGCGGGCCGCGATTGGTCGGAAAGGCGATTTCTTCACCAATGTCAGCGTCGGACCATTGTTTGGGAAGTTGCTCACGCGGCAGTTTGCGGAGATGTGGCGCTCGCTTGGTTCGCCTGAGTCGTGGGTGCTGATCGAGCAAGGGGCACATGGCGGCGACTTCGCCGCGGATGTTCTCGGGGAGCTCCAGGAGAGCGAGCCGGAGTGCTTCCGGTGCGTCGGGTATCGAATCGTGGAACCCGCTGGTGAGTTGCGGCGACGGCAAGCGGAGCGACTGAACAAATGGGAGGGAAAGGTTGCATGGTCCAGCGAAGTCGACGCGATGGAGCCAGCAGTGGGTGTGCATTTCTCGAATGAGCTCTTCGATGCGCTTCCGGTGCATCGAGTGGCTCTCCGCGAGCATGGTTGGGTCGAGCGGTATGTGGCGGCGGCAGGAACGGGCCTCGAGTTTATCGACGGCCTACTTTCCACGCCGCGCCTCATGGAGAGGCTGAGCGAACTCGTCGCGCCGGTGGATTACGAGACCGAGGTGAATCTCGCTGCGGTCGAGTTGGTGGCGAGCATCGTATCGAAGATCACCCGCGGCTATCTGCTCGCGATCGACTACGGCTTTCCCCGCGACGAATACTATCGCTGTGAACGAACCGCCGGCACGCTGACCGGCTATGCCGCCCATCGTCGGCAAGAGGACCTCCTCGCCGCGCCAGGCGAGATCGATCTCACCGCACACGTGGATTTCACCAGTCTCGCGAAGGCGGCGGAGTGCGCCGGTTGGGAGCTATGCGGCTATACCGATCAGCACCACCTGATGGTCGGCCTTGGCTCTCTGTATTTCTCCGACGAGGTGACACTTACTCCCGAGCATGAGCGCGAGCTTCGGGCTTTCAAAACACTCATGCATCCAGACTTCATGGGACGAAGTTTCAAGGCACTGTGCTTGGGGAAGGGGATTGCCGAAGCCAAGCCGCTCACCGGTTTTCAATATGCACGGGACTCCCGAAAGGCGCTCGGACTTTAGATCGCGCAGATCGCGGGGCCGTGCGTCGCTGCCCGCACGTCGGAGTTTCCTTTCTTCGAGCACCTGCTACTTTCCGCGCCCACCTGCATGACTACGCCCTCTTCCGCACAGATCATCGCTCGCGATCTTCGCCGCTCTTTCCGGCTCGGTTCGCGAAAGATCGAGGTGCTCCGCGGGATCAGCACCGAGATTCAGGCGGGCGAAGCGGTCTTCCTCGTAGGGGCGTCCGGTGCAGGTAAGACGACGCTACTTT